>DATEAY010000012.1 GCA_035288105.1 Candidatus Babeliales bacterium | reverse complement strand
AAAATGTTATAGGAATGATCAAGCGCTTTAAAATTGTAGCTGATCGATATCGCAATCGCAGAAAACGATTTGGTTTACGTTTTAATTTGATTTCGGGAATATATAATTTTGAGTTAAAAAACTAGTTTCGAAAGAGGTCTATTATTAAAATAATAGAAAAATAGCATCATCCATACTTGTTGCATAGAAAAAACTATCTAAAAAAAGACTTCCATAAAAATGCCGTAATGGCCGATTTTATGGGATTATTGAGCGATAATTTGACTTTTCATACTTGGGATTCCTTCTAACAGCATTATGCTGCTACTATTTTCATGATATAACAAAGCACAAAAAAATACAATGCTATGTGTCCTATACCCTTTGCGCCCTTGTATACCATACCGCACGCCCCTGACCATGACGTGCCAAATACTTCTGATCAACAAGGGTAGCCAGCTGTTTTTTTATAGTACTGCGAGGAGCACCCGTTGAAGCAATAATATCAGCCATGGCAATCTGACCCTTATCTTGTACCAATTGAATAATATCAATGGCCAATTTAGGTAATGATATACGAGTAATTTGTTCTTGATTAATTTTAAACTCTAACCGTTCTATCTGCTTGCCCAAAGAACGTAGAAAGTACAAAAGCCATGGTTGAAAATTATGTTTTTCAGTTTTTAAGGTTGCCTGGGTAAGCCTCAGCGCTCGATAATACCCCTCTTTAGTGTGTTCAACAATTGTTTCTAGAGAACTATATGGAACATATAAATATCCACATTTCAACAATAACAATGTTGTTAAAACACGAGATAATCTTCCATTTCCATCTTGAAATGGATGAATTGCTAAGAATGTCACAATAAAAATACCAATAATTACTAAGGGATGAATCTCTTGTGCATCAAATGCATGCTGAGTCCAATGAATAAGATCTGCCATTCTAAAAGGCGTATCAAATGGTGATATTGTTTCAAACACCACACCAAGCGATTTGCCTTGTGTATCAAAAGCCTCAACGTGATTGGGAAATTTTTTATACTCACCACGATGCCGCTCATCTTTTGTTGAATACTGTAGCAATAGCGTATGTAATTGCTTAATGTAATTTTCAGTCAAGGGAATGTAAGGATAACTCGTAAAAATTTCTTCCATAACATAGGCATACCCAGCTACTTCTTGTTCATCTCGCGACTTAAAGGATTCAGTTTTTAACCCTGATAATATTCTTTCTACTTCCCTATCAGATAGCTTTGAACCTTCTATTCTGGTGGATGAACCTACGCTCTCAATAGTTGCAACATGCCTTAACGCCTTAAGCTGTTCTGGTACCAAATGAGAAAGTTGCTGCCAGGAAGCCTTAAACGTATCTATATAGTCGATAAGCTTCTGTAATTCAGGAGAAATATCTATTTTTTTATAATTAGCCATCTTAATACCCTTTAAATAAGCTCTCCTCAAAAGAACTTCGTCATTAGATCTTACCATTCATATCCAATTATAGCCAATTGTAGCCACAAATGTCCACAAATAGCCAATTGTAGCCAAATATAGCCAATTATGGCCAAAAAATTAACTCTAAAGAACAACGCAATGATATTTAGCTTTTTGTGATATAGTGATCATATGTATGTAAAATATCTTAAAAAAAGGAGCCTTATGTTTCACCAACTTATATCGTTCACTATGCACCATTCCCCCACATTGCAGCAAATAGGATTTACGTGTATCCGCATCAGCTTTGGCGTAATTTTTGTTATTTTTGGCTACAACAAATTATTATCTGGTACAGCAAACCTAACTCAACTTGGCAGCGCTATGGGATTATTCGGTATTACATGGGGATATCTTTTTTGGGGATACATGGCAGCATTCACTGAACTTTTTGGAGGGGTAGCATTTGTACTTGGATTTTGTACACGTATTGCATCACTACCACTCGCGTGGCTTTTGATTGTTGCAATACGTTTGCATGTGCAAAAAGATGATCCGTTTACTAAATGGAGCTTTGCATGTATGTGCTTGTGCATTGTCATAAGTTATCTGATTGCTGGAAGTGGGGTATATTCCGTAGACTATTATCTGAATACATCATCTATCCATCATCACGATTAATGAATAAAACTGGTAGCAAGCTCTGTCCATTCTTCTAGTAAATCATCTGTCTTCTTTTTCATCTCTTGCTTTTTCTTCATATCTTCAACTGTTTCTTCTGATGGAAAGGTCAGTAGGTGAACACGTGGATCAGCGCTCAGAACAACCAATTTGTGCTCCGAATTATATGTGACTTTAGGAGAATAGCTAATCCCTGCTAACGGAAGACATAATTCCATTTTTCCATCCTGTTTATTAAAAAAACAAGCGTTGAAAAATTGATCTCCCTCACCTCTACCAATACCAAGAATATACTTTGCATACATATCAACGATCACCTTACACATCCTTTTGCCAGATTCAAATGATATTTTTCTTTGATCATCCACACGATCGAATGTGCTGATATGAAAAACTTCTTCGACAGGATTATATTTGGAAAAACCCTGACCACCCCGATCCAAGGACATAACAATCTCAGTATAAGATTCAATCAATACAGTCTGTAATTGCCGTTTAGCTGCAATATCCCATATTTTGAAACAATGCGTTTTGTTTTGGTTATCATAACTCAAAGAAACAACTTGTGTAGCATCTTCATTAAGCTGAATATCACAGATATGATGATTATGTCCATCTAACACTGCAATTTCACACTTTCTAATCAAATCGAGAACCTTAATATTAGAATAAGGCCTTTTAAGACCAATGACTGCCTTGTTATCATCTGAGCTATAATTCATTACCGTAACATGAGCTGGCTCTTTAATAGTAGTCGGAATTTCTGCTCTCGTACCATCCTTGATCAACGTTATTCTACCATCTTGATCTGCAAAAATAAGCTTATTATCTTTATTACCAAATGCTACCGCAGTCACCTCATCACACTTGTCATGATAACAATCATCATCAACTCTGCACAGTTCCGGTAATTTATATACTTTTAAGCCGGAAATACATTTCATTCCCTCGGATTGAGATATTGCTCCTGCAACTGCAAGCCAGCTACCATCAGAACTAATCTTCACATCATTAATCCATGGCGAAGACTGAATACTTCTTTGTTGCAACTGTGAAGGTTGCGGTTCTTGTGCAGCATACATTTGACCAAAAATAGTTAGCATACATATCATCCATTTTTTCATATCTCTCACCCTTTATGATCGATAAAACATACAAAAATAATTATCATGTATCGATAGTATTACCCCCAATTTCTTGGATCAAGTAATTGAGAACAGGTAATAATATCATCAAAATATGCACGCTTAATGAGTGAATCTTCAGCACCCTCACTGCAAATTAACACCTTATGAATTGTCTTATTCCCTTTGTTAGGAAATAAAGATAATTTTTTTTCAAATTCTGCAATAACACTCGTGCCAACCTTGCCTTGAAAATACTTCATCTCACAAATAGTGTAAACATTATCTGCTCGATCAAAAATTAAATCTATCTGATACCCTGGATTTTCTTTATCCGTTGCTCGACTAAAAAAAACTCCTGAACGATAATGCACCCCGGAAAAAAATAAAATTTTTGCAATCACATGATGATACTTACGGCAAAAACGTTCAAACGCAAACCCAAGCCATTTGATATAACTATCAACTTTTAACGCTACTTTGGGATTAGCGTCATATGTTCCTGTTGCAATGTTTTTTTGTAACGGCTTGATAAATTTACAATAAAAATGCATGTAATTATCATCAATTGTATAGCGCGTTAGCATAGTAGTTTCTTCCAAATTAAACGGGTAATAATGCGTAATAAAACCGGATTTTTCTAAATCAAGCAATACATTGGTCAAACTACCACCTGAGGAAACACCGAGCAAGTCAGTCAATTCTGTCCGTGTTGCAAACTTTTTGATGCTTAAAATATCAATAATCGCGCGATAATATTTATTGTTAGACATGCTACTGGTGAAAATACGTTCATATTCCCGCGAGAAAAAACTTCCTGACATGAAAGAATTTTTACACAAACTAATAAAGACTGAAGAATCTTTATTGATCCATTTTAAATATTCAGGAACACCGCCAACGGTTAAATACGCATCAAACACTTCTCTGTTGCTACGCTTTTTAAGAAATTCTTTTGTTTCGTATACGTTAAATTCTTTGAGGTGAAATTCATGCTGCGATCTATTGTACAATGCCTTAGAATGCAATACATGATCAATCATAAATGATGGCGCTGAGCCACAGAGTACAATGATAAGTTTTGGATTATGACGAAAATAATTATCCCACACATACTTTAATTCTGCAATTAATGCGTCATCATAGCGCGCAAGCCATTGTAATTCTTCTAAATAAATGGTCCACGTACCTTTGCGAGTATAATCATACAAAACCTCAAAAAACTCTTTCCAACTATCCAAAACCGTTTTGGTCAACAATCTGCTTTCAGCATATTTTGCTAACTGATTAATAGCATGGGCCAATTGTGCCTTTTGTGACAACCCTTCTATTCCTTCAAATTTTAATAAATTTCTGTCCCGGAACGCCTGCTCAAGTAATTCTGTTTTACCAATTCGTCTGCGCCCGTACATAATAATAATACATGCTTCATGGGCCGCCCCGATCTTGTGTAAACGCTCTAATTCACCAGTTCTGCCAATAAAATTTTTCTTTATTTTTATGCGTAATGGTTTCATACTGATATCCTTATTTTTTAACCCCAGCTTCACTTACGTTTTCGCTGGGCGCCCCATTTTTTAGCCAACCACGTCTATTTTAACCCATACTTGGCTAAAATTGCAAGTAAACATTTAAGCCAAGTAATACCCTTTTATAGGCTACTTGGCTCATGAGCATCTATTTACTAATAGATGGAATTTTAGGAAAAAGAACGTACAGATCGCTATTTTCAGACTTTTAATCATACCCGTCAGCCTAACCAATTTCAATTATTTCCAATGGGAACCAAATTAGAACTTGCCTTATACAACAATTGCCATAAACTATAAACCATGCAAAATAGGGAGTTTTCTTTTTATCACAATTCAACACAACAAAGGATATTCATGTTAAAAAAAACATTGTTAAGCACATTGTTTGCTGTATCAACTATTGCATCAGCAAACATAAATCTTGACCTTAATCTTACCATCTCAAATGGTGCGGCTCAACGCAACGCAACAGGTTCTGTTGTTATCAACGAGGATGAAATTACTTCAGTTGTATTCAATGACCTTGAAGCGCTAGTAATCGATTTTGTTGCACAAAGAAATGATGAAAATATTACTATTCAAGCGCAATTTTTCCAAAGAGCAGAAAATGATGAATTAATCACTATGACCGATTGGTTATCAGTGGAAGTACCATTCGATCAAGCGGCTACTATCACGGTGAATGAAGCTGATGGCAGTGGATCATTGGTTCTTGTAGTTACCCCTTCTTCAGTGGAATAACTACACATTATCCCTGTTTTGCGGACAATAATAAAAAGTGCTGTATTTTGAGGCTTAGTTCTTAAAAATCGCAGCACTTTTTATGCTATAATTCGAAAAATTATTTCCAAAAAAAAAAGGTTCTCTACATGCTTCACAACAAAATTAAAGCACTAATGCTTTGCTACATTGTTCTCTGTGGACACATACTGTTACCATCCATTATTTCTGGTTCGCTGATTAAAACTTGTAATGACCTTACTCCTGTAGAAAATATCACTATTGGAGGCAACCTCATTGGATATGATGATACATCACTAACCAACGTCACAGTAACACATGTATCAAAAACAACCACAGAAACAATAGTTGTTATCACAACACGTAAAGGATGCGTCTATGCTGCACCTAATCAGTTATTTTATGATCCATCTTGTAATCAATGGATTGCAGCACAATCAATAACTACAAATACAACGCTTCTTGATGCTCATCTAAATCATTGTTCTTGTCTTAAGGTTGAAACAATCTCTGTTCCACCAACTGATGTTTATCATATTTCTACAACAGATCCTCACAATTTTTTTGTTTCTGAACAAGAATTGTTAACGCACAATGCTCTTCCTGTAATTGTAATCAGCCTTGCGTGGTTATTTGGCGAAGGTCTTAAATTTGCGGGAATAACTATTGGAACTGCTGTTTTGAGTAGTTATGTTGGTGTTCAATTATATAATGCACAGAAACAAAAACAGAAATGTAATATTTCTTTACACGTAGGCCCTTGCGGAAATCCCTGCACTGATCCTGATGATGATGATAACGATAAAGAACGAGTATTTAACACCATTTCCAAAACAGAATTCTTTCAATCAATGAAAAAACATTATGAACATTATAAAGAGGATATATATAGAACAAAAACAGATACTTTTGGAAAAAAAACCAAATATATTAAGTGGGATCATTTGCATAATGATATAGAAGCCTATACTAAAAATGGCAAACATTTGGGATCAATTAATCCAAGAACCTTAAAATTTTGTAAACCAGCAAATCCTCGCAATTGGATTGAGGTCTAACCAAAAATTAAAGATAATATGAACCAAAAAATAATTTATTGCTGCTACGCAATAGAACAAGAAATTAATGACCCCAGAGTTTTTATCAACTATAACCCAAAATATAGGGAATCCTCTATCAATACGACAAATAAACATGTCATACGATTAATATCCAACTGTCCCTGGTGTGGAAAGGGATTACCGCAAAGCCTACGAGATGAATGGTTTGATATTCTGGAAAAAGAATATCAACTCGATGACCCTTGGGATAAAAATCAAGCTTTGCTAGTACCCGAGGAATTCAAAACTGACGAGTGGTGGAAAAAGCGCGGTTTATGAAAGTTTTACTCTAAAAAAAGGTGTGTTCAATGATAATCACGACATACGATACGATCAGAATTATATTATTATGTTTAATTTTATTTGTGAGGATCTTTGCAGTCTATGTGGAAACAGAAACAGATTAAATTGAAAAGGCCTTATGATATAAGGCCTTTTTATCCGTTATGTATCAATTACGCTTCGTCACTATCATCATTCAAAAAAAACTGAATATTTGTCGGTGCACCCAATTCAAGGCGTGCAGCCAATGGCCGCTCTTTATACATTAACTCTTTTTAACTTCTTGAATCAGCGTAAGATCAGGAGCTATTTTTGCACGAAAATTTTCATCGGACATATTCCAATCAACCACATCAACCTTAAAGGGTAAATCCGAATTCTCAAAATCTTCATCAATGTGCGAGCGAATATTCCAAGGAATATCGTCCATAAAACATATATCTAAATCAGATAACGGTCTGTGTGTTCCTTTTACGCGTGAGCCAAAAGCATAAAACGTATAGGGGTATTTTTGCAAAATTGCTGTTACCATAAGCCAATGACGAGGATCCATATGGATCATGACATTTCCTTTAAGCGCTCAATTAATGTGCTAAGCTCAACAGAAAATTGATCAAAAATTGCCACTATAGCTTCCAAATTTTCTTGCTCATACGTATGGGTTGTAAGATTACGTTTTTTTTGAAACTCAAACCATACTTCCGGATCATCAATTATTTTTTCAATTGCTGCTGCACGGAATGTATCTTTTGGAGATCCTGTTTCTTGCCCTCTAGAAGCCAAAAAACGCTTCATTATTTTCCATGCTAATTCATAACAAAACTCAAATGCTTGCACAGCTCCCGCTTGATCTCTATCATTTCTCATGTCTTGACGAAATCTTTCAAAAACTGCCTGTGCCTTGAGTACTTTGCTTAAATCTATAGCCGATTCATCCATTATTTTTTCCATATAAAACTCTCGATTAACAAATACTTACGCTTCATCACTATCGTCATTCAAAAAAAACTGAATATTTGTCGGTGCACCCAATTCAAGGCGTGCAGCCAATGGCCGCTCTTTATACATTAACTCATCCGGGTTAATCATCATCGCATCAATATTCGCTTTTTGATCAAGAACAATATCTTTACCAACAATTTTTTTATTCGGCAATTCAACACCATCACCAGGAGTTATATAATATCCTTTTTTTGTTGACACTACTTGGTACGCAATCTGGTACAACGTTGGATTATCTAGCAGATACGGCCCTTCCCATTTTTCTGGATGAACCAAATTCATTGGTCCAACTTCAGAACCTGCAAACTTTGCTACATTCAAAAAATTAATGGGGTTTTTTTGCGCATCAAAATCAATAATTGTACATGTTTTATGAATACGATGAAAAATATCACGTAAACGTACAACCTCTGCAGACATCATCATTCCTGCATCGTTTTTTGTGCGATACAAGGTATCAATAAATGTAATACCTACAAAAAAAATAATTCCGCAAATTACGGCAATTGGTAAAAAATAATGCTGTGATCGTTTCACAAATTCTCCTTTTTTATTTGTAATCGAGACGCATTACGCGCCGTACTTCATCCATTGTTTGCGCAGCAACCTGTCGCACTTTATCTGATCCTTCCAACGCAATATTCATTACCGCTTGCGGATCTTGAGCAAACTGTTCTCTACGTTCACGAATAGGTCCTATGAGTGTATATAACACATCAATCAATCGGCGTTTTAATTTGACATCACCAAGTCCACCACGCCGATAATGCGTTTTTAATTCTTCAACTACTTCCGCTTCTGGATCAAAAATATCAAGATAGCTAAACACCACATTACCTTCTACTTTTCCTGGATCATTTACATGGATGTGGTCGGGATCTGTGTACATTTTCATTACTTTTTCTGCAATTGTATCAGCAGAATCGGAAAGATATATCGCGTTATCCAATGACTTACTCATTTTTGCTTTGCCATCAATTCCTGGCAATCTTCCAACTTTTGGAACATATCCTTTAACATGTCCAAAAACTTCTTCATTGTACATGCGGTTAAAAGTATTAATAATTTCATTGGTTTGCTCAATATGAGGCAGCTGATCTTCACCAACTGGCACAATAGTTCCTTTGACAATCACAATATCTGCAGCTTGCGAAACAGGATAAATTAAAAACCCTGCTGGCAAACGTTCCTCAAATCCTTTTTGCACAACTTCCGCTTTGACTGTTGGGTTACGCAGTAATCTATTAACGGAAACCAAATTAAGAAAATAGATGGTTAATTCGGCGATTTCGGGGATAAGTGACTGAATAAATATTGTCGATTTTTGTGGATCAATACCAACTGCTAAATAATCAAGACATACTTGCAGAACATTTTTACGCACCATTTCCGGACGGTCAAAATAGTCCGTTAATGCCTGCGTATCAGCGATCATCACATATTGTTTGTACATATCTTGTAACTCTACTCGTGATTTGAGTGAACCAAGATAATGCCCTAGATGTAGCGGCCCTGTTGGGCGATCACCTGTTAAAACGATAGATTCATGTGCCATTTTTATTTCTCACAAAAAAACATATCCAAAATTAATTATATTTAATGATACAGATCACATCAAAAAAGACAAAACTTCATAACAATCTTGCAAAATGATCACGTAATACTATAAAAAATGTAGTAGGAATCATTAAACTTTACCAACGCATATATTTTCCGCGCTCATCAGCCTAACCCATTGCCAGTTCCTTTCAATGGGTACCCAATAGAAACGAAGTGGAGATTGGGTTAAAAGGATCAGAGCGCGCTTAATCCTTCAACAAGTTCAGGATGAGCGCGGGGTCCCATATGAAGTTTATAACGTAGCTGGGGTTAAATGGGCGCTGCGAATAACTGAACTAAGGAGATAAATATGTTTTATAATTTATTGGTACGAGATATTATTGAAATAGTTGTTTACTCATCATGTATTTTTACTCTTTGCAAATGGCTCAAAACAGATAAAACAAAAAATATACTCACCTATTTTTTTGCATACTGCGCACTAGCACTGTGTGCCTGGGTGACGCAATTACCTACGCTCACGCCATTTTTATGTACCTATGCACCAATCGCTCTCCTTTTATTTATCGTTCTCCACGAAAAAACATTACAACGTAATTTAGTAACATTGTGTTCCATTGCACCCGCACGGATTCAGCATGAAGATTGGCTTGATACATTGCTCAGCAGCAGTTTAGCAATAATTAACACCAATAAATCTATCACCGTTGTTATTGAGCATAAAGATTCATTAGATTATTTTTTGGATGCTCCGTTTCTTATCAATGCTGATATAAATAAAAATGTTTTAGAATTACTGCTTTTTAGCACATCATACGATGAACAAAAAATGGTATGGATTGATACCAACGGAAAAATTCGCGGCATTAATGTTGCTTGGATTACTCACCAAGAAAAAAGAACTGATGCGCTTTTTTATACCCTACAAAGCGATGCTATTGTGTTAAGAGCTCACCCAATCAGCAGAACATTCACTCTTATTATTGAAAATAAAGAAACAAAAAATCTTTCAGCACATCACGTGCGCACCATGATCAAAAAACAACTTTCTACTCAGTCTTCACCATCAGAACATAAAGGAGTTTATCGTGAAAGTAGCACGCCTGAAAAATCTCTTCCTCTCTAACGCACCACTTGCAACTATTAGTCTTTTACTTGGTTACAGTTTTTGGTACATTGCAAGCTATGATCACATAGTGAGCCTAAAAATAAATGTTCCTTTATGCTTTTCTGAATTACCAGATATGTATACCATAAATGCTCCTGAAAAAATTGCCGTTACCTTAAAGGCAAAACGTTCAGATTTCTATACCCTAGAAGAAAAATCACTGGCAGCACATATTAACGTAAACAAGCTTTTACCAGGAAAGCATGGTATAATCCTGACCGAACAACATCTTTTTTTACCAAAAAATATTGTGTTAACAAATTATAAACCTGCTAATCTATGTATCACCATTTCCGCAAACAAAAAAACATAAGGCCCATAATGTCTCAGAAAAAAAATATATTTCTCTCATTCATTGATTCTATATCTTCGCTTTTTTTAACAGGACTTTTACTCATATTACCAGTAACGCTTACCATTGCAGTTTTTACAATTTCACTGAGAGTATTACTCAACTGGCTTGAACCGTTAAAACGATTCGGCTTTACGTTCCCGTACTCTGAGGTAATACTTGCTATTGCCATTATCTTGGTTGCAGGAACATTGTATAATATGTTCATTTTACGTCCAATTATTCATGGAATAGAAAAACTATTCTCAAAAATTCCACTCATCCGCCCCGTATATTCAGGCATAAAAAAGTTAGTGCATGCATTTAGCTTTCAAGACAAAGCATCTTTTACTAAAGTAGTGCGTATTGAATTTCCTAAGACTGGTATTTATAGCATTGGTTTTCTCGCTAATCAAGTTGACAAAATGATAGCTCCTAATACCGATAAAAAATATTTTAACATCTTTATTCCTACCACACCCAATCCAACAAGTGGCTTTCTGGTTCTCGTGCCAGAAGATGAAATTACTATCATTGATATCTCTCGACAAGACGCAATGGCAATGATAATATCGGGTGGAATTATTCAGCCAAATCATGATAAATAATTTCGTAATATTTTGACGTTTTATTGTTTTCATGCTATACATACTCCTAATCTACACATGCTAAAAAAGGAAATTATCTGTGAAAAAATATATCGTCATTTCATTATGTATACTTGGATCTCTCAATGCCATGGACATCAAACCTCCTGTACCTCGTGAACCACGCGAATGGCTGGCAAAAGAATATGCCAAAGGTAATACATCACAAATCGCTTGTTTTTCAAGTCTTTTAAAGAAACATAAGATCCCAACTGAAGATAAAACCATTCTGAGTGTTGCCTGCGGAACAGCTGAAATAGAAGTAAAACTTGTACAAAAAGCAAAGTGTGTACACGGCATTGACGCAAGTAAAAATATGATTAATTATGCCGAACAAACACATATCAACGAAACTAATAAACACATTCTTTCATTCGAACATTGTTTTGTAGAAGACTTCGAAACACAAGAGCCTTATGATCTCGCACTTGCTTCTTGTTGCTTCCATTGGTTTGCAGATAAACAACAAGCATTGCAACATATTAGCAACAGCCTAAAAAAAGATGGCTTATTTTTTGCGAACATAGACACTGTAAGTAATCCACCTTTAGGCATTGCAGTACTTGACGATATGAAAAGAGATATTCCGATTCTTGGTAGACTCTTATCGGTTCTTCCAAACCCTACGGGCAGCTCTAGCCCCACTAATAATGAACTCTATGGCATGCTCGATAAAGCAGGTTTTAGTCTTATTAAAAGTGAAGAAGAATCATTTGAATTCCCAATGAGCGAACAGCAGTTTAGAGAACACCAACTTCCCATACTTTTGAGTACACCTGCTGCACAGTGGTTGATTAATTCGACATCAGATGGTTGGTTGACAAATGTGATAGCTGAAGGAACATACAAGTGTTTTTCTATGTCGGAAGAAGAACAAAAACAACATGATGCACCTTTCTTTCCCGAAAGCAATGCTACCCTGATAGAGAAAATAAGAAACAATAATTTTTGTAGATGTTTATTCAATGATTTTCTTAATCGTTATTTAAAAAAGCTCAAAAAAAATAACGATGGTACTTATGTCTTTCCATATGCTACGACGGCTATTCTTGCCGCCAAAAGATAGTACCATTTACTCATGAAAAACGATTTGTTCATTAAAAACAACATCACCATTCCAGAACATGAATTAGAAATAACCACCAGCCGTTCCGGAGGAGCTGGCGGTCAGCATGTTAACAAAACAGATACGCGCATTACAGTGCGTTGGAATGTGAAAACAACAATAGCTCTCACCGAAGAACAAAAAAACTATATTTTGGAAAAGTTACAATCACGAGCCACCGAAGATGGTGATCTCATTGTTCACAACAGTGAATCGCGCAGCCAACAACAAAACAAAAAAAATGCTCTCAATAATCTTGCTGCACTCGTACGCAATGCATTGCATGTGCCAAAAAAACGTATTGCTACCAAAGTATCAAAAACATTAAAAGAAGCGCGCCTCAAAAGTAAAGCTCATCGCAGTTCTATTAAACAAATGCGTAGTAAAAAAATAATAGTTGACTAAAAATGACTATGGATTGAGATATACAATTATATTAAAACTATCAATTATATAAGCCATTTTTTGTTTACAAGATACTGTGGGATTATCGTTACAGTTTTTCATCAACAATCGTCGATCGCAAATGTACGCTTGAATCACATTGGAGTGTAAGAATCTTATACTCTCAGGTTTTAAAAACTTAATATATTTTTCGCACAAATCTTCACTCATATTTTGAAATATTTTGGGTGCTTTAGACATTTTACCTGACTCATATAAACTTTCTGCGGTCAGTAATTGTAACCAAGGAACCTCGCCTTTTGGGCAATCACGACGAGTAAGACTATCACTACCCATTCTGTTCCGCAAACCGTCTATTGCAACGGTGTTGTTTATAAGACAAAATAGCAGTAGGAACATATATTTGATCATAACGGCTCCTTTTTTTAATGACATACAATTTCATTACATCACAAACCGAGCCTACTCAAGATTAATAATAAAAACAAGACAGGCTATTGAAACTTATTTTCAAAAAACTGGCCATAAAAATGTTCCAAGCCAAGCTCAGAACCGCCATTTTTTAATCGAAAATCCATAGTAGATAAAAACTGATGTGCATTGCGTAATTCAGTCAAATTGCACAATGACCAATCGCGATTGATAAATGAGAATGGCAATTTATACTGCGCTTTTTTAGCATCAACATATTTTTTTTGCTTCATTAAATCACAATACACATACGCCCGCCATATTTGATCCGCCCAAAAGGTAGCCCAAAATGTCGGCATATATTGTTCTGCAAACAATGCCCATTGTCGAAAGAATGGTTTTGATTTTTTACTAAAAAAATGTTGGCTCAGTACAAAAAATGAACTTGCTGGATCTATAATACGCGTTATCCAGTGCGTAAAAAAATCATCCGCACTTTTTCCCAAAACCAATTCATAATGTGCAAATAAACAAATGGAATCTAAAGAAAGATAATCAGCATACATACTTATTTGCGATGCAAATGCACTTTTATCGTGTAAATTATCACTTACCAAAAAACGCACGGCTAAAAAGTCCTGCTGTGTAATGTCATGTGGTAATGCAATAACATGTGTGGCATCAACAGAGTTCTTTGTTGATGATGCATAATTAGTTAAAGTTTTATCAGAAAATAATAGTATACGATGTGGACCTTCATACGTACGAAGGTACTGAAACATTTCCTGTTGTTTTTTTTCTGGTAGGGTATAAAAATCTTCAAGCCAGTACACCGTTTGCCCAGAAAAACTCATGGTCGAAAGTAGCGCTTTAATCGCTGATACTTCAGTTGTACAATTGAGCGCTTCAATATTTGCACCATTTCTTTTAAAAAAAGCGATGAGGTGATAGAAAAAAAGCAAAGGATACAAGGGTGCAGAAAAACAAAAGACTGTTCCTTCTGGAAGAGTTTTTGTGCGTTTGATATGTTCAAAAAATGTTGATAAAAGCATAATATCTATAGTGACTGTAAGCGACTTTTTAAACTAAATAAAGGAACACGATCAGATTGTTTAGGAAAATGTTCGACATCATACAATGCAAATAATTGCTGCGCGCCTTTATTTGCCATGACACGTACTTGTTCAAACACATCCCATGATAAAGGAGCACTTTCAGCACCGCCCTGCATTTCCACAATTTTATTTGTTTGTGTTATGACAAAATTAAAATCTGCTGTTGCAGTACTATCTTCTTCGTAATTCAAATCAAGAAATACATTGTCTTGTACAACACCAACAGAAATTGCTGCGATATTTTCTGTAATAATAGGTTTGCTAATAATTCGTGATTGTAACCACTTTTCCTGGGCCATTACCAATGCTAAAAAAGAACCAGTAATAGCTGCTGTACGCGTGCCACCATCCGCTTGCAATACATCACAATCAATTGTAATAGTACGCTCACCAATCTCGGATAAATCTACAATAGTGCGAAAGCATCTACCAATAAAACGTGCAATCTCAACTGATCTGCCATCTTTTTTGTTTGAGCTACTTTCCCGTTGCGTGCGGGTTACTGTTGATGTAGGTAGTAATGCATATTCTGCAGTTAACCATCCAGCACCTTTTCCGCGTAAAAATTGCGGTACACCATTTTGCATTGAAACAGCACACAATACTTTTGTTTTACCCATTTCAAACAGATATGATCCTACTGCATACTCGTAAATGCCACGAGAAAAAGACACCGGTCTCAATTGATCCGGTGTCCGTCCATCATTTCTAACAACTTTTTTAGAATCCATAACTATTAGCTTATCCTACGATAACATTTTCAGACTAGTACGCCCAGTTACTTCATCATGATCTAAAACTTCAACTTTAACTTCGTCATTTAACTTAATAGTTTGCATAAACGTTCTTTGTAAATCACGCGGTATATTAGACACATGCACAAGACCATCAAAGCCAGGAACAAGTTCAACAAATATACCAAAATCAACAATACGTCTTACTTTACCATTAAAGACAGCGCCTTTATCAATTTGACCTGCCAAGGTTTTAACCCATTTAACTGCCATGTCAATATTAGCTTCAGGTCCGCCAAATATTTTAACCAATCCATCTGGTTCAATATCAATTGAAGTACCAGTGGTTTCGGTAATTTCACGAATTGTTTTACCGCCAGAACCAATAATCGCACCAATTTTATCGGTGTGAATAGTTATTGTGATAACTTTTGGAACTAATACAGAGAGCTCTGCTTGAGGCGCGCTCATTACTTTACGCATTTCATCAAGAATATGAAGACGACCAACACGCGCTTGTTCAAGTGCATGCTGAAACACTTCACGACGTAAGCCACCTTTGTATTTTACATCCATTTGAATAGCAGTGATACCAGTATCAGTACCAATAACTTTAAAATCCATTAAACCAAACGCATCTTCAAATGCATTGATATCCGTTAGTGATACAAATACTCCCGGAGATTTTTCCAAAAGCCCCATTGCAACACCAGCAACCATTTTTTTGATTGGTACACCAGCTTGCATCAGTGCCATAGTAGTTGCGCATGCTGTTGCCATAGAAGAAGAACCATCTGATTCTAAAATATCAACGACAACACGAATGGTGTACGGAAACTCTTCTGGAGTTGGACGTAAATAATCAAATGATGAGCGAGCAAGATACCCGTGCCCAGTTTCACGTCTACTGGTTCCACGCATCGGCTTGACTTCACCACTTGCAAACGGAGGAAAATTATAATGCAACATAAATGAACCTGCATTTGGTTCACTGTCCATTAATGTGTCAAATTTTTGCTCATCTTGTCCACTTCCAAGGGTTACACTTGCAAGAGCTTGCGTATTACCACGAGTGAACAAAGCTGATCCGTGAGTGTACGGTAAAAGCCCTACTTCAACTTCAATAGGACGAACTGTTGTAAAGTCACGACCGTCAACACGTTTATTTTGAACAAAAATTAAATTGCTTAATTTTTCTTGTAATTCATCACCAAAGATGTAATCAATAACTGATTGCGGTGCTCCTGCTTCATCAATTTTTTCTTGATATTCAGCAGTAAAATCTTTTTTCATTTCATCAAGGTACGCATAACGCTCATGCTTATCTTGAATGTACATACGCTCAACACGGTCTTGTGTAAGAAATTGACTTACTTTATTTTTCCATACATCAAAACCATACACATCATTAGCCGCTGTTTCTTTATAATTCAACGCTTGTTGAATTTCTTTCTGCCATACGATTAATTTTTTAATTTTTTCATGCGCTTGGAACAAAACATCAACAAAATCTTTTTCGCTCAGTTCGTTGGTTGAGCCTTCAACCATAACGATACCTTCTTCTGTTCCCGCAACAACGATACGCATGTCAGATTTTAATTGCTCTGGATGT
>DATEAY010000011.1 GCA_035288105.1 Candidatus Babeliales bacterium | reverse complement strand
TTGATCAACAGCAATCATCGCTCTTTCTGGCGCAGCAAACATAACCTTTTCTGGCGCCATATCAGCAGGATCCATCTTAAGAAGTCCAAGCAATCCTATAATATGCGTTGTATGATGAGCTTTTGGTTGTTCATCTCTTTCTCCAACCAATTTAAGACCATATTCTTCGGCAGCACCTGACAACGTCCCTTTAAGAAAATTACGTACTGATACTACAACATTCCATCCTGTGCGTTTTTTTAATTCATGTGCTGTACTAAAAAAATGAAATATATCGCCAATACCTACTTTATCAGTCCTTATCAATACTACCTTTTCTTCCTTGGAATGTGCATTATCAATTTGTTCCTGTGAAATACATTCTTGTTCTGGAATACCAAGCAAAACATCAAAACTGCTCCAATGTTCTGTTGGTTGTCGCTGCGCCATTAAACATGCTGCTAGATTCAATTTCGCCATATTCTGGTCATAATCGTTGCCTACCTTATCATCTAAAAGCTTTTTGTAACGATCTGCTGCATCTTTCCATTTACGATCTTGATGTAATTCATTTGCCTGTTTATATGGATTGTTTTGATTATAAAACCACATTGCATTCATTGGCCCCTGTTCGGCGCCGTCCAACATACCGCTAGACATACATGCAATTGGTAGTAAAAATAAACTGCTATATCTCTTCATCCTATCTTCACCCTTTCAAAAAAAACGATGTGTTGTATATTACTGCAACGCAATATACAACACATCTTGTGTAAAATCAAAAACAACAATGGCGTTTTGGTAAGTTATCAAATATTTTTTACTCAATGTTTCTCAAAAATAATATGAATAAAAAAACCAAAGAAAATCATATTAATAACACTCGTAAGCAAAAATATCGGAAATATGATTTTTTCTAATTGCAGATTTCCCATAAAAAACATCACTACCCATACCATTGTCAAAGCCGCACTCAATGAATATAAAATCATGCAGCATTGTTTTTTTGTCATAGCAACTCCTATCTTTTTTCTTTTATTAAGCGCCCATAACTAGAACAACTGCCGGAGCTATTACGTAAAGAATAATCGCAATAACAAAATGGCAAAGTACGGCTGTTTCAAATCCTTTTTTCCAGAAAATAACTCCCAGCACCATATCTGTAGCAAAACCAATGATAGGATCAATCATGAATACCATACCAAATTGCCATATCCATGGAACAATATTATGTAATACCGCAACTAACACTACGCTTACATGATTTATAGCCGTGACAGAAATATTTTTTGTTATTTTTTTTATAAGTAATGCAAGCCCACAAAGACAAAAAAGAAGTAAAAATACATCGTAGTTAAGAACACTGCATACCGCGAGTAACGATTTATAAAGTAAATTTCGACCGGCCTAAAGGCCGGCGCTTTTTAAAAGGAATAATCAAGATTAAATTTACCCAAGATCTCGACTTATTGCCTCAATCTTGCTCATATGACTCGCATTCATCCCCGGCTTTAAAAAGCCAGGGTTTTCTGCTCAGTTAAATAAAAAATCTGGACCTTTATAAAAAAACAGACTTAGGAAAGGACTTGGAGTTACAGCGTTAACTATTAATACTGCACCAGCATATAATGTACCAACCACAACTGCAGGTTTAAAAATATCTTTAGCAAAATTATAATGCCCATCTAAAAATAAAAGCTTCGCTTCTACCTTTTTAGCAAAATCCATACCTAACGATAATAAAAACCCATAAATGCTAATGTTAAATATAACGTCTACGACTAATAAAAACCAACCTATAGACTTCTGCAACGCTAGGGGAGATGATTCACTTATAGCTATACTACCATCCATAAATAGTAACATTGCGGTTGAGATAACTATAATTACAGACATCAATACCCACAACAACATAAAATACTGCTTTTTGGTCATATCCAATCCTCATCTATAAAAAATTATAAAACATCTCACAACAATACTCACTAACATATTGCTCTAAAAAGAAGATAGTTTCTGTACTTATCCCCCAAAGCATTGACGCAGTTCTATTGTGTTAGATACATTCACCAGTAATACAATTATGAAAAATTTTATAAAAAAGGGGATGTTTGATGAAAAAGATAATTATGCAAATGTATGTAGTAATCACCGCAATCGCACTTATTCATGGAACATGCATCACTGCTGCACAAGAACAGTATCAATCCACACTTCTCAGGGAAGAAATGGCAAGTCTTGGAGACTATATCGCCTTGGAAGTCACCACATATCTAAGAGACAACACTCAATCTGCAAGAGTCATCGCTTCTCTTGAAAACATTACAACTTCCGATGATGCTGTAAAATTTGCTGTATCAACAATCATTACCGCTATTAAAAACAATGATACTTTTATGGCAACACAAATGCTTGGCGCATTGCTAAAAGATCTAAATGCAGCCTACAACACAAACTTTAAAACAGATGATATTATTCGCAATATCGCTAACCCAACACCGGTATCTCCAATCAGTTCTGCGTCAGAAACAAACATTTCATCTAAAAAGCCAGATCAAAATATTCAGATATGGATCAGTAGAATATGGGAAAACATACAATATTACATGAACCGTGCATACGAGGCGGGTAAAAATCTCATCGCTGGGCAAAAAACAACATTTTAAAACAGGACTTGATAAATTAAACTTTGAAATCTCCACGACTTGACAGCCTATACTACTACGCAGTATGGTTGTAATATGAAAAGAAAAATAATTCAAACTAAACAGTTTAGCAAAACGATCGATAGTCTCTTTAAAAAAAGACAACTTCTTCTTGAAGACTTTAATGATCTGCAAAGACAATTAATAGACTTTCCAGAAATAGGCGATCTCATTGTTGGTACTGGTGGAGTACGCAAAGCGAGATTAAAATCAGCCTCAGGTGGCAAAAGTGGCGGATTTAGAATTTGTTATTATTTTTTAACACAAGACAATGAATTATTCCTTCTTTTAATATATGCAAAAAATGTGCAAGAAAATTTAACCGCCCAAGAAAAAAAAGAACTTAAAAACCTAGTGAGCATATTGAAGGGACAAAACAATGAGTAACAAATTTTTCAAGGATTTAAAAAAAGGACTTGAAGAAGCTATCGAATATAAAAAAAGCAAGCTCGATCTTAGAACAGAAGGGTTGCAAATACCAGAACCACCGGCTCAATATAAAGCAAAACAAATCAAAAAAATTCGTGAAAAAAATCACTACTCTCAAGGAATATTTGCAAAAGTACTTAATGTAAGCATTAAAACGGTTCAATCTTGGGAATCAGGGCAACGCGTGCCAAGTCACGCTACATTGCGACTACTAGAAATAGTGGACAAAGGACTATACCGTCCAGAAATTTATAAAAAATAAAAATGGCACCGAAAAAAAACAGTGCCATTTTCTGTAAAATCAAAACTACAACGACATGGATGCAAAATACTTTATTACATCATCCAACTGACGTTTCTTTTTTACTACAAAAACTTTCTTATCTGTAGAACATGCTTGTAAAAAAGCCATAACTTCTGGCTTTTGTTTGTTAT
>DATEAY010000010.1 GCA_035288105.1 Candidatus Babeliales bacterium | reverse complement strand
GTTAGAAAAAGTTAAACAAGCGGCATAATCTTCGATGAAAAATTGCTTAATGAAAAATATTCCAGATCCAAATACCTTGCCGAATTTATGCAAGAATCCCTTCCCATTTCATTTTTACATAAACAGGGCTAAGCGGCTAGCGTGAGTTTATCACGAAGGAAGGTAGATTTTCCCTGAAAGGCTTACTCCTAAAGGGCTGCAACGATTTTTCATGTGTATACACCAACACCGCTTAACTTGTTCCTTTCCTCGTGATATTTATCGATACCAAATTCTTTTATTAACACTTCTTCATCTTCACTGGCTTCTTCCAATCTATATACCGCTTTAACACGGCCCCTTTTTTCCGCAGCTTCAAGCATAACCGCAAGCCTTATATTATTTAAATAATCTAAAAAATTATCTAATGTACCAGTAAAATTAGCTTTTTCTTTTATTTTTTTCCATAATAACGTCGCCAACAAATATCCAAGAACACAAATAAAATAATGTACTTTTATTTTTTGGTCTGTCCAATGAAACTGCGGCCTAATAGCAAGATGATATGGATTCTTTAAATTTTTAAATGCCTGCTCAATAAAACCCTGTCCATGATACGCTTTTATTATCTCCTCAGTGCTCCAATCGTGTCGATCAGTCATGAGGATTCTAACTCCAAATTTATCTTCAAGTATCTTAATTTTCTCTTGATCAACTAAATAATTAAGCTTATAGCTACCTTCGTCACACTCCAATGACCAGCTAATTAGATCATTAATTTTTTTGTCTTGTACTATTTTAGTTATTTTATGTTCCATCTTTTCTTTGGTTTTTGGTTTAAGTACCTTACCGTTTATATCATTTTGTAAAATCATAAGCTCTTTTTTAGCCTTTTCAAGCAGGTGATATATCCAACCAATTTGACCTGCCCTAAGACCAGCTGAAATAAAAACAACTACAGTTCTTTCTTCATCCCAGATAATTTTTTTACCCCTGTAAACTTGTAGTGAACTTCCTGCAATTTCTACTTGCTCAAGATTATTAAAGGCTTCATTTACCAGCTCTTTATGTTGATGAGGAACCAGTGCGCCAACATAGTGTAGTCCCTCTGCTTTTATTAAATTTAAATTATTTTTTGAGTTGTTGCCCCGATCAAATATTACTGTATGATTTTTGATGTCCATATTTAAGAAGTCCATTCTTTCTTTTAACTTGTGTATTATGGAGCTAAAAACTACTGAATCATGTCTGTTCCCCTCATATGTCAAATGAAACAATGGTATCAAGCTGTCTTTTGCCACAATCATCGCAAGTCCAATTTGTCTTAAGTCGGCTCTTTTTTGCTTGTTTTTTCCTCTTTTTGCGATGGTACAGTGTTCATTGGTTGTATGGATATATGTAAAAAAATTAGTCGTATCAAAAAACAAATTATGGTTATCGATCTTGTATAATTCAAAAACTTTTTTTAGTAGCTCTTGTTCTATAAGGCTTATGTTTTCTGCAGGGAGAGCATCCATTAAATCCCAAAAGTGTTGGCTGTCGACTTTGCTTAGATTGGTTTTTAATAGATATTCTAGCGAAGTATTCTTTGCCCAGTCATAAAAACCTCTCTTACTCGTAGGCATGCAAAGACGGCCTATTGCCGCCAATAAAAAAGTTGCTCCGGCAGTTAAATTATTTCTAGATGGTTTCTTCGCGGTGTTTTTTCTTTTTGATTCAACATATTTATTTATGACATTGCAAATATCCAACTCTTGCGCAGTCTTAAGCAGCGTTGCTATAGCGCCATGAGAGTAGGATTTTAATTTGATTTTATCTACCATACCTTGTAAGCGTTGCAACAGATCATTGGCTTTTCCTAAATATGCAAGCATCACCGGTCTCGGTTTCCCGTTGACCCTTCTTGATTCAACAATGTACCAATACTTATTTCCCCTTGAAGTTCTTGCTTGTATGGTTGCCATAATGTTTTATTAGAGTATACATAATAAATATAAGTCCATATTAATACGATAATTAGAGCATGTCAAGCTAATATTTATGATATTAATCAGAGTATACATAAACCATGGGCACAAAAAAACCGCAACCATTTGTTTTTTAATGGATTGCGGCTCTCAAATTTAAGTTTTAACCTATTTTCGTGATAAACTCACG
>DATEAY010000009.1 GCA_035288105.1 Candidatus Babeliales bacterium | reverse complement strand
AGGATTAATTGAGGCTATGGAAAACTATGGTCTAAAACAAGGTCTCGTTCTAACTGAAAATGATAAAATTTCTACTGAACAATTACACCATGGTAATAACAAATATACTGTACACATTATACCGATATGGTGGTGGTTATTGAATAAGAACCATAAAGCAACATTCGATTCCAAGCTCTAACGAAATGACCCTAATTTAGAATGAGTGTTTAAAAACGAACCGTAGCGGCCATAACACCTATTATTGTTGCTACTAATCACTTCACACCAATCGTATGATACTACTTTAATTCAAACATCACTTTTTGAACGCAAATCCGCTCATCAGCGCATCATATATGCTGTAACTAACCTTAGCATTTTCCTATATTCCCAAAAATTTAGGAACTAGGTTTAACTGACATTTGCTGCAACCCGTTTCAAAATAAGCATTTTCAATGATTGACATGTATTATTTTGTCTGGTATTCTCGTTCCTATATAGGAACGAGGAATATTATGAGCTATACAATATACAAAACAGTAAAAAATAAAAAATATGCTTATGAAGTTACTTCTTATTGGAATACTGAATTAAAACAATCTAGAAGAAAAACTAAGTATTTAGGAGCTGTTGATGGCGATAATAATATCACAGATAAAATCGAACGAACTAAAGAAAAACTTATTTTGGACTTTGGCGACGGTTATTTGTTAAATGAATTTGTAAAAAGTTTAAGTATTTTTCCTTTGATTGATTCGCTAATGATACGTAAGTATAAAGAAATAATACCGCTGATCTGCTATAGGCTGTGCATACAATCTGCTATGTATAATGCCTCTAGTTGGTCAGAAGCCAATATTGTAAGTGCGCTACACAAAGATATAGACTTATCCTCACAAAATATTAGCAGAATTTTATCATTTTTAGGATCTGAAAATTTACAAAGAAATTTTTTTGAACAATATTTAAAAATTGTTGGCGGCATAGAAAAAAGCATAATCATAGATGCAACTAGTTTACCAAATCAGATTAATAGTGGGTTTAACGCTTGGGGCTACTCAGACAGTCATATTGAAAAACAGTTTCGTTTTTTGTGTGTTGTTGATCAAGAACAAAAAATGCCGTTGTTTTATAGATATTTGCCAGGAAATTTATCAGATATTTCAACTCTACGAAACACTATAACTGAATTACAAAGCATGGGAGTAAAAAACAGCTTTGTTTTGATTGATGCTGGATATTTTTCTGCTGAAAATATTGGGGAATTATATAATTCAAAAATTGATTTTCTTACCAGAATACCGTCATCGCGAGCAATATATAAAGAATTGGTAGATAAAGAAGTTAAAGATCTGGAAAATATCGAATACGCCGTCAAATATAATAAGCGCATATTGTTTATAAAAAAAGTAGAGATAGATTTATATGCACATAGAGCATACGCTTATGTTGTATTAGATCCTATGCGTAAAAGCAAAGAGATTGGTGAACAGATAAATGAATACCTAGAATTAAAGGAGGATGAACAGGATATCGATAAGACAAAGACAAAAATAAAACTAAATAATTGCGGAGTCATGGTGCTTGTTAGTTCTAAAAATATTGAAGCTAAAAAAGTTATATCATGTTATTACATGCGCCAATCTGTAGAGCAAGTGTTTGGTTTTATGAAAGATGATTTAGATTCGCTACCTATTAGACGTCATAATGATGAAACTATACGTGGATATTTATTTTTACAGTTTATTGTTTTGGTTATATTTGTGCAATTGCGTCAAAAATTAGAATCTAAATATACTGTAGAGCAAGCATTGTTGCAGATGCGTAATCTAAAGTGTAAAGTTTTTACAGATAAGATATTAGTTGCAGAATTAACAAAACGTCAAAAAGAGGTTTTTGGTCTTTGCAAGATCCTCGTTCCTAAATTTTTGGGAATATAGGAACTTACGTTTCTTGTAAGTTATCCACATATCCACAGGTTTTTGCCAAAAATTTTAAAATTTACGGCAATAAAAACAAGCTCGCAGCATAACTTGCGACAAATTTATTTCTGCCATGGTAGCTTTTAGATTAGATAGTGGCAATATCTTTGTTGATAAATTCTATTAAAAGATTAAATCAAATTAAAAATATTTTTTAACTTGGTTTCAATATTTCTGCGTAATATAAACGGATTTAACGATTCGTAGATTCTGGTTAGCTTTTGCTTGGCATCTGGATGGATATGATCGCTTGTTAGTAGTCTTTGATATGGAGTTTGAGGAATACCATATTTCTTACGATATTTTGAATTTACCCTTTCTTTAGATAGCAGCTTCATAGTTGGACAAAAGTAATTTTGTAATAAGCTATATTCTTTTCGATATAGATCATTCATTAACGGTATTAGCGGTTTTTTATCAAAACGATCATACCCAAAGAGTTGTCGCACGTGAGTCCAATTTTTCTGTTCTACGTGAGCATTATCATTTTTATGGTAAGGTCGAGATCTACTAAATTGCACCAGCTTCGCTTTAGGACGATCACTAAAATATCGGATTAAGTGGTGATTCAAAAACTCTGAACCATTATCACAATCAAAGCCTAATAACTGAAATGGTAGTTTTGATTCAATGTCTTGAATTTGTTCAAGCACTCCTTGGGATCCTTTACCCCAAATAGCTCGATTCTCAGTCCAAGCGCTATAAATGTCAGTAAGCGTAAGGCTCCAAGCAAAGTCTCCACTTAAAGAATTACCACAATGAGCAACAGTATCAGCCTCACAGAAACCAGGTTTGGTTATATCCCAATTATCAGTACGAATAGGAATTTGGTTTTTTAATAAAGATCCTGGTTTGGTTCCACATAACCCTTTACGTTTAAACTTAGCTTTATTTGGTTTAAGCAGTCTATCAATTGTTGAAGCACTTATCACCAAGAGCTTGTTTTTAGATTCCTCTAATAATTGGCCATATTCATCTTCATAAAATGGCAGCCATATTGGTAGCGCTGCTTTTAATTTCTTGCTGCACATTTGATTGGTGGAAAGCCAAATCTTAGTTAGAGGTTCAAGAATATAGCTTTGGTTATAAATTGATCTTTTGCCTCTTTTTTTGGTTTTGGATCTCTTTTTTCTAAATGGTTGCCAAAGCAAATTGCTAGCATATTTACGGTGATATTTACAGACAGCACAGAACTCATCTAAGATCCTAGTTTTTAATTCTTTATTACCTTTGCGATATCGTTTACGTATTGCCGCAAGATAAGCTTTTTTCTCTTTATGACCCATATTTCACCCCCTTTCTTCGGTAAGATTTAAT
>DATEAY010000008.1 GCA_035288105.1 Candidatus Babeliales bacterium | reverse complement strand
CAAACATCCGCGCGATAACCCCGTAACAATGCGATTACGCGCAGGGAAATTTCCTGGAAGCCCCTCCATAGTTAATGGAAACGAACTTGCAACTATTCCGCCACTATCAACAATTGCAGTAAATAATTTTTTATTTGCACTTGGATACGGTCTGAGTAACCCAGAACCTAAAATAGCAATTGTTTTTCCACCACATTGTAGCGTTGCTTTATGGGCCATGGCATCAATACCCACTGCACCACCACTGACAATGGTGTACCCAGCAGCAACAAGATCTGGTACTATTGTATTCACTGCTCGCTGACCATAATCATTCGCTTTACGAGCGCCAACAATTGCAACCCTTTTATCCGCCTTCGCCAAGGCTACGGCGGACACGTCCCAAGAAGAGCTGCCTTGCCAATATAAAACTGCCGGTGGCAAATAAATTTCACGCAATAACTTTGGATAGGATTCATCAGTGATCGTTAGCCAATTGATATTGTATTCTTCAATTAAACTAAGTTCGCGTTCGAGAAGTTTTTTGTCAGCAAGACCTGTCGCTATTTTTTGCGCAGTAATTTCACTAAAGCCAAAAACATGCATCCAGTCTGAAGTGGCAAATGCGTAAAGATCTGATCCGTTAACACCAGATCTTTTATGTCCTTCGAAGCCTTGGCGAAGTAGGAGCATAATTCTTTGAATGGCTCCCGGGCCTATATCTTCTATTAATGTAAGGTGTAAAATTAAGTGCTTATCCATTGTATACAAATTTAATTTTACCCTTCGATACTTTTTTGCCCTTCGACAAGCTCAGGGTGAACGGGCAAAAACACTCAGGGCGAGCGGAGAGGAAATAATTCTAGCGAAAGAAATAACTATAAAATTGCCGCTGGAATCAAAAAATCGAGTTTAATTTTTTTCCCGCTCGCCCTGAGTGTTCTACGAAGCTTTACGCGAAGTAGAATGTATCGAAGGGTAAATCATATTCTAAAGCTCTAATTCCTCATCTTCCTCAACATCATCCGCATCATCTTCTTCATACTCTATATCAGAATCAGCAGAATCGTCGCCTTCATCTTCTTCTTCGACTTCTTCTTCATCTTCATCATCTTCGTCTTCTTGCCCATTTTCAGCTACCGGTAGCGTGCGTTTTTCAATAACTGTGCCACCTTCTTCATCAATATCAGCAGCAGGATCTTCACTACTTTCAAACGCAACGACGTTGTGCAGTTTTTGCGAGTCATCAAGTCTAATTAAGCGAACACCTTTTGCTTGGCGACCCATTGCACGAATATCTTTGGCAGAAAGACAAATAATTTTACCAGCTTGGTCAATAAGAAGAATATGTGAATCTTCATGAACAATCGCAAGGCCAATAACAGGACCGTTACGTTTTTCTGTTGGAATAGTGCGCACTCCCATACCACCACGATGTGCAATACGGAAATCTGCTATGCGAACTTTTTTACCATACCCATGTTCAGTAGCGAAAAGTATTTCGCCGTGATCGGAGACAATTTCCATGCCAACAACACGATCATTTTTCTTAACACGAATACCCATTACACCACTCGCTTGACGTCCCATGGAACGAACTTCTGTTTCTTTGAAGCGAATTCCTTGACCACGAGAAGTTGAAAGAATGATAGTATCGCTACCACTACTCAATGAACAGAACACAAGCTCATCGCCAGTACGCAATGTAATTGCACGAATACCTGTTGCACGAATTTTTGCAAAATCAGATGCATCAGTACGCTTAATAATACCTTCACGCGTAACCATAACCATAAACTTACCTTCCATATCACGAGAAGGAAGTAGTTTTACTACCGTTTCACCTTCTTGCAATGGCAGTAAGTTCACAATTGCACGGCCGCGTGCAACACGAGATGCTTCAGGCACTTCAAATGTATTCAAGCTATACACACGTCCCAGGTTGGTAAAGAACAACAACATATCATGTGCTTTTGCAACAAATACATCTTGTACAATATCACCTTCGAGTGCAGTAAGACCCATTTTTCCTTTACCACCACGGCGCTGCACACCATATGCACCAAGCGGAACACGTTTAACATAGCCCTTCATGGTAAGCGTAACAACCGCTTCTTCATCAGGTATTAGATCTGCTTCAGTAAGAATATCAATCGCACCTTCAATCTTTGTGCGACGTGCATCATTATAATTTGATTTAATATCTTCTAATTCTTTAACAATTTCTTGCTTCAAGATTCCTTCATTTTCAAGAATAGATCGGAAATAAATAATTTTAGATTTAATCTCTTCCATCTCACTGTAAATCTTTTCTTGTTCAAGACCTGTCAAACGTTGTAAGCGCATTTCCAGAATGGCTTTACCTTGTCTTTCAGAAAGCAAGAAGCGCTTATTTAATAACACAATCGCTTCGTTAGCAGATGGTGATTTTTTAATGAGCGCAATAACTTCATCAATACTTGCGAGTGCAATAACAAAACCAGCCAAAAGATGTTCGCGCTCTTGAGCCTTGCTTAAATCATATTGTGTACGGCGATAAATAATTTGTTGACGATGGTATAAAAATTCGCTCAACAATTCACGCAGCGAGAAAATGAGTGGCTGGTTATCAAGAAGACCAAGCATCAGAATAGAAACTGATGTTTGTAGATTGGTATGTTTGTACAATTGATTTAAGATGACACTGGGAATTTCGCCACGCTTAAGATCAATCACTAAGCGCATACCTTTTTTATCTGATTCATCTTTAATATTAGAAATACCATCAATAACTTTATTTTTCACCAGATCAGCAATTTTGATAGTTAAATCAGCTTTATTAACTTGATACGGCAATTGAGTAATAATAATACTTGCGCCTTTGCTTGCCTTTTCTTCAAATTCAGCAACACCACGCAAAATAACATTACCGCGCCCCGTTTTGTATGCTTTTACAATTCCAGCGCGACCGCAAATAATACCACCTGTTGGAAAATCTGGACCTGGGATATGTGCAAACAGTTCATCATCGGTAATAAATTCACTTTTTAACATTGCAAGTAATGCACCAACAATTTCACCCAAGTTATGAGGAGGAATTGAAGTTGCCATACCCACTGCAATACCTGCAACACCATTGATAAGCAAATTAGGCAGCTTACTTGGTAATACAATAGGCTCTACTGTTGATTCATCAAAGTTTGGAACAAAAGAAACTGTTTCTTTTTCAATATCAGCCAAAATTTCTTGCGCAATGCGTGCCATACGAACTTCAGTGTAACGCATCGCTGCAGCATTATCACCATCAACAGAACCCCAGTTTCCCTGGCCATCAAGTAACGGATAACGCTTTGAAAAATCTTGAATTAATCCAACCATAGATTGGTACACTGCTTGGTCACCATGGGGATGGAATCTACCAAGCACATCACCAACCACACGAACCGATTTGTGATATGGCTTGTTATAAAAAAAACCAAGCTGATGCATTGTATATAAAATACGACGATGCACCGGCTTTAATCCATCGCGAATATCAGGAAGTGCCCGACTCACAACCACGGACATTGCATAATCAAGAAAAGAATCTTTCAATTCTTTTTCAATCAAAATTGGTCTGATAGGTATATTTTTATTATTAACAAGTGAAGTGGGACGTTCCATAAAATGAGCCCTTTTCTCACATCAAAAACAGTATCAAAAATTGCTTTAGAATATACAGTTAGTATAGCAATAAACTGAAAATCTCACAAGCTCAATGTATACCAACACATTGAGCTCTTTACTGATTACCACCAGAGGCAAGAAGTAACAAATCCACCACAATCACCGTGATATTGTCTTTAGTAATATTTTCATCACTCATTTCTGCTGCAACAGAGCCTAAATGTTTAGCAAGATCTTTTGCAGATGGACACTTTTGAGCGCGATCTTTTAATCCCTGCACCGCTTCCTCATTACTCATAACATCCCATAAACCATCAGTAGCAAGAATTAAATATCTGTTCTCTGATGTTAATTCTTTTTCGGTATATTCTGGATCTGCGATAATGTATTTCTTTATAAACCAATCGCCAATTGCACGAGACATTGCTAAATAATATTCAACACGCCATGTCCCATTAAGATCACTTATATTTCCACCCAAATTTACTATACGATCCAGCTCATCTGGCCTATTAGGCTTATGATCTCTCGTAGCAAAAGCAACTGTCCCACTTTTTTCTAACACAACACGCGAATCTCCCACATGGGCAAAGTGGGCTGTATTTTTATTAATAAATACAACACTCGCAGTTGAACCACATTTTTTGTGCAACTTCACACAATCATCGTTATCTAGTCGTAAAAAAGCCTTTTTCATTCTTTCTTCTACAGAACCAAATGCATCTTTAAAAAAAACAGCCAATTTTTGTTTTGCACACTCAGCAATCTCAGGACCGCTATGACCATCACAAACCGCAAAAAAATTTCCTCCATTAATAACTTCATGATGCCACGTATCTTCTTGGGTTGGTCTTCTACCTCTATCCGAATAAACCCCTATTGCCGATGCCAATTGCTGCTCGCACCCATATGATAACGACACATTCAACAATAATAACAATCCTACTACACCCACTTTCACAAAAAACTCCTTTTTAATTTTTATACAACAAACAGCAAAGTTAATTCTTACTATTCATAATAGTTATAATCACAATAATCTCTTAAGACTAATGTAATGAAACCCACTTATTAACACGCGCTTCAACTATATCCCAGTTGATATTATCCCACAACACTGCAAGGTATTCTTTGCGATTAATACCAAAATCAATCATATATGCATGTTCATACGTATCCACAACCAAAAGCGGTATTGTCAAAACAGGAACTTTTTCATTGTGCGCATCAAGCAAATAGTTCTGAACTCGAGTGTCATCAAGATTGTAACATGTCAACACCCATCCACGCGCCGATAAAGCTGTTGCCATTAAATCTTCTTTAAAAGCCTCAAGAGTTCCAAAGTTTTTAATAATAATTTCTTGTGTCATACTTCCCATAGATGTACCAGTTCCTATATTTTCAAAATATAATTCATGCAATAATGCAGCATTGCGCGTAAATGTCTCAGAAATTTTTAACCCACGAAACACTGAATATGATATGTTACTATTGGTTCTATCTGCAGTTTGTAGCGCTTCATCAATCTCATTACGTTTATTAACATATCCTACATACAATTGTTTGTGGTCATTAATCTGTTTGCTACTGAATTTTTTTGCACCCATTGCAATAGAAAATTCTTTTGCTTGATATCGTTTGCCTAAAACCAGATTGGCAGAAAAGACTTCTATGGTAGTACTTTGTGGAAGTATTTTGCTTGTATCTGAAATGCTTAATTTTTGTTTTTTGACTACTATTATAAACGCTAAACAAACCAAAAGTAACACACTTGCAACTGAAATAAATGGTTTTTTATGAGTATTCATTACCTACCTCTTTTTTTATTATTTTTTCTAAAAAAACACAAAAAGAACCGTGAAAGCAATCTTTTGTCCACAATTTACAAGCATACCGTATCTCTTTATACTCATATGTAAGATTTATAACCCCATGTTCATTATACTTTCGCATGGGGACCCCTATAAGGAAAGATTTTGTTACATGCTTCTAACTATAGAATGAGAAACAGATGAGTCAACGCATTCCAAATTTACAAGAATTTACTCCTGATAAAATCAGAAATTTTTCTATCATTGCACACATTGATCACGGTAAATCAACGCTATCCGATAGATTGTTGGAAACTTCTGGTACAATCACTGAACGTCAAAAAAAAGAACAGTTTTTAGACAAACTACAAGTAGAACGTGAACGTGGTATTACCGTCAAAGCACAAACTGCTTCTATGTTCTATGAATACAAGGGCGCTAAATATCTATTGAATCTTATTGATACACCAGGACACGTTGATTTTACGTATGAAGTTTCTCGTTCACTGTATGCATGCCAAGGAGCGCTTCTTCTTATTGATGCAGCACAGGGCGTGCAAGCACAAACAATGGCAAACTTCTATCTTGCATTTGATCAAGATTTAACCATTATTCCGATTATTAACAAAATTGATCTTCCCAATGCTGATCCAGAAAAAGTTACCAATCAATTTGTAAACTTGTTCGATTTTAAAGCAGAAGAAGTCATCAAAGCATCGGCTAAAGCTAATATTGGTATACCAGAAATTTTCCAAGCGATCATTGAACGCGTACCAAGTTTAAAAGTATCAGCTGATAAACCGCTGCGTGCACTACTCTTTGATTCATGGTTTGATGATTATCGTGGTGTTGTCTGTCTTATTGCGCTGCACGATGGAATTATCAAGAAAGGTGATACTATCTGCTTGGCGCAAGCAAGTTCCAACTATGAAGTGCTGGAAGTCGGATTGATGTACCCAGAACCAACACCCACAAACATCCTGTATGCCGGACAAGTTGGATACCTCATCACGGGTATGAAAACCATTAAAGAAGCACAAATTGGCGATACTATTTACCACAACAAAAAACCGGTCGAACTGTTTCCTGGTTTTAAACCCGCAAAACAGATGGTATTTGCCGGTGTATTCCCGGTAGACAGTGAAGAAATTGGTTTACTCGAAGAAGCTATTGAAAAATTAACACTCAATGATGCAAGTATATCGGTTGAGAAAAAGAGCTCTGCTGCATTGGGCATTGGTTTCCGGTGTGGTTTCTTGGGCATGCTTCATATGGAAGTATTCAAACAACGCCTTGAACAAGAATATAATCTCTCGGTTATTGCCACTGCACCAAGCGTATTGTATCAGATAAAAATGGCTGGCACGGGCAAAATTGTCGATATTGAAAACCCGTCAGACTTCCCTGAACGGAACTACATTGATGAAATTTTAGAACCAATGATTGATTCCACCATTATCGTCCCACAGCAATATCTTGGCAGCGTCATCAAGCTGTGTGAAGAAAAACGTGGTAAACAGCAAAACCTCACCTATCTTGATGATTCCCGAGTAATTCTAAAATATCGGCTTCCTCTTAATGAGGTGGCAATGGAATTTTATGGTGATTTGAAAGGTTTAAGCTCTGGGTACGCTAGTTTTGATTATGAGTTTTCTGGATATGAGCCTGCAGATCTAGTTAAAATGGACATCCTCCTCAACGGAAAAGCTGTGGATGCGCTTTCTATCATTCTTCACCGCGACAGGGCATTTTACATCGGCAGAGACCTTACCCAACGCCTTCAAAAGGTCATTCATCGCCAACTCTTTGAAGTGATCATCCAAGCAGCCATTGGAGCAAAAATCCTCGCCCGTGAACGCGTTGCCCCATTGCGCAAGGATGTAACGGCAAAATGCTATGGTGGCGATATATCCCGTAAACGTAAACTTCTTGAAAAACAAAAAGAAGGTAAGAAAAAGATGAAGCAAGTAGGTTCCGTGGAAGTGCCTCAGGAAGCATTCTTATCACTTTTAAAGAAATAAAAACCCCTTCCCTTCATAATTATCAGTGAGCTACCCCTGGATAACGCCCAGGGGTAGTATGTTTTTGGCCTAGAAACCCTTTATCTTACGTACTTTTTACTCCAATAATAAAAGATTTCCTTACACAAACCATTGAATAAATATTTCTTTTTGTAATATATTTAAATAGAAATATATTGTTTATCACACAAAAAAAGGAGTCTTATTATGAAAGATCATAAAAACAATGGTCATCAAGATATCGCCAACAATGAACATTCCCATAGCAATGAAAATAATGG
>DATEAY010000007.1 GCA_035288105.1 Candidatus Babeliales bacterium | reverse complement strand
ACGACCCACAGCTTAAAAGGCTGTTGCTCTACCGACTGAGCTAGCGCCCCACTAAATTTCAATCCAATTTCAATTACAGTACGAATCATCAATGTAGCCTGATTCATACTACCCATAAGAGCCATCGATGATTCTTTACTGGGGTCCCCGTTCGAAGTAAAACGTAGAACGGGGATGAATTAATTCACTATTAGAAGGTATATTTATAAAGTTATTTTGTCAAGGAAAATAAGCAATTTGATTACATTAGATACTTAGAAAAGTAGGATCTTAATACTAGTACAGTAAATTAAAATTCCAACAACATCCATGATGGTTGCCAAGAAAGGTCCTGCCGAAAATGCTGGATCTATGTTAAAGCGTTTTAATATAAATGGCATTGCACTACCAAGTGTAACAGAAACTAAAACAATTATAGCAAGCGTAAAACTTACTACCACACTCTCCCACAACACTTTACTCGTTAAGTAAACACGTGTAAACGCCGTTAAACCAAGAATAACAGATAAACATGTTGCCATCATAAATTCACGCCGTAAAAATGATTTCATTGTGCTCTGATCAAATTCACCGGAAGCCATTCCACAAATTGCAACAGCCGATGTTTGATTACTCGTATTTCCGCCAACACTGGTCAACATAGGAACGAACAACAACAACATTTCTGTTAACGTTGCTTCGTACATACGCATGATGGTTGTCGAAACAGAACCGACCAACAATAATATGACTAAAATGTAACTACGCTCATATAAAGATTGAAAAAAAGATGTTTCAAAATAAGGACGTTTGAGAGGAGACATGGCTGCCATTTTTTGAACGTCTTCAGTTGCTTCTTCAACCAAAACATCTACCAATGTATCACCGGAAATAACACCAAGAAATATATCATCATTTCCAATTACTGGCACCGTTGTAACACCATAGTGAACCATTTCTTTTGCAATCGTTTCACGATCTTCATGCGCATTGGCAACAAGTTCATTTTTATGCATAAAAGAAGAAATACGAACATTTGGTTTGTTAAAGATTAAATCTTCTAAATACACAAAACCAACCAAACGATGATCTTTGTTCACTATAAAAATCAACTGATGTACTTCTTTGCTTGGTCTTAACCGTTGCATCAGTTGAATGCTTTTTTCAACAGTAAAATCTTCCATCAAAGTAAGCACATCTGTGCGCATCACCCCGGCAGCTGATTCTGGCTCAAATTTAAGCATCTTAATAATTTTTTCACGCACACGCTTATTCAAAGATTCAAGATACCGCTTTAGTTCTTCATCGGAGAAAATATCAAACAAATCGGTTAAATCATCAGTTGAAAGAGTCTGGAAAGCATCAGCCTGATCCTGATCATCCATAAATGAAAGAACGTAGACTTTTAATTTATCTTGTAGTTCATGAAATAGGTCAAGTTGAATTGGCCTCGGAAGAGCTTTATATAGCGCCTTGATGTGTTCTCTACTCAAACTTTTAAACATCTGCGCAATATCAACAGGATGCGTTTTAAGCAATTCGTGCCATAATCGCATACCATCAGGGCCTTTTTGCGAAATTACTTCATCAATGTTATTCTGAATCCCGTAGAGCAAATCTTTTACATCCATGGCTTTTCTCCTAAACTCTTGCAGTGGACCCTTACCATTCGACAACTACCAATCTTTCTCAGTCTAGACGCTGTTTTAAACAGATGCAACTACAATTGCCATTTGACTTTAAGACTATTATAGATAACACTTAAAATAAAGATTTAATTCACTATTTTTTATAAATAGCAACAAAAAAAGAGTCTTGTATGGTTAAGCATGGTCCCATTGAAGCAGGAACTACATTCTCGTTTATTGTACCAGAAAATAGCAAGTCTTGTCGCATAGATCGTTATATAGCACAATTGTTCCCTGATTATTCACGTAGTTATTTTCAACGTATTATCGATGCAGACGGCATTACTATCAACGGTATAACCGCAAAAAAATCAAGCTCACCGGTCTATTCTTCCGATACCGTGACCATACAATTTCCCACTCAACGCATTGTAGAGCCCCACCACATTATCGATAGAACGAGCGGAATTGAAATAATTGCTGAAAACTCGCATTTTATGATCATACATAAACCAGCAAACTTATTGGTTCATGCTCCCTCAAGTGCCAGTAATGCAATCACCGTAGTTGATTGGATACGCCACCACCATGGAGACATTTCAGCAATTGGTGCCGCTGATCGACCTGGCATCATCCATCGTCTTGATAGGGAAACCTCTGGCATTTTGATTATCACCAAAACAAATTTTGCTCACAATGCCATTGGAGCACTTTTCAGAAACAGAAATATTCATAAAACCTATAAAACCATTGTTACAGGTCATCCACCTAAAGAAGGCACCATAACTCTTGCTATAGGCCGTGATCCAGTTAATCGCATAAAAATGGCAGCGTTTGATGAAGACACAATAGATGAAACGGGAAAAATAGGATCTACAAAAGTACGCCATGCAAAAACAGAGTATAAAGTTTTAGAATATTTCGAAAATGCAGCACTTGTAGAAGTCAAACCTACAACAGGCCGCACCCATCAAATTCGTGTGCACATGACTGCAATTGGTCATCCCATTATTGGCGACCAGCTCTATGGAAAAAAATCACCACACATTGATCGCCAAGCACTTCATGCAGAAAGTTTATCATTCGTCTTTGATGGAAAAGATTATTCTTTCACTGCCAAAATTCCTGATGACTTCCAACAACTTCTCAATCATGTACGCACGTGCGCAACACCCACAAAATAATTGTAAAATTTCATTACTTTTTGCTCTTGCATTTTTTTTTAACCCGCAGTACTATTGAAGCGAGCTAAGAAGGAATTGTAGTAATGAAGCCCCTTCTTGTATTTCCCTGATAAAGTTTCTGTTCAGGTTTGTGTAAACATAAGTTATTTTTTGTAGCAAAATAATTCAGTTACGTTTTGTACTCTTGTATGATGTAATTAAAAAAAGAGAGTGAATTTATTTCACTCCTTTTTTTTTTTATGATTATCAAGTTTTACTGTAAAATTTACTCCATAGCAGCAATCTTATTATCAACCAACACAGTAGGCTTACACGCAACACAATATGTTTTAAGGTATTTGAAGTCTCGACGATGTTCTTTTACTAGTTGTGGGCATCTGAAAACAGTCACGCTTTCTATATTCTCACCATCTTGTGCAGACTTCGTTAAATTTGCCGATCCATTTATTAACACATCATCAACAATAATCCACTTAAGATGCATCAATTGTTCATATCCATTCTTTTTCTTATAATTCGGTCTTAACAAGGGATCATAACGCCACACCGAAACACCATTATCAATAAGCATTTGTGCCTTGCTGTATACTTGCTTCATATTACCAGCATCCAGAATAACGCATACATCAATACCTTTTTTGTGAGCAGCTATTAATTGATTTGCAATACGAGCATCAGTCAAAGAAAAAGCAGCAACGCTAATCTTTTTTTGTGCTTTTTCAAGTAGAGATAAAACAACTGATGAGATATCATGCCTCATAGTACAAAATGATTGCGTAAGACGTGCTTCATCGACAAGATGTACGCTACTACCATCGATAATCGGCAGTCTTTTATCAATAGTAAATTGTTGCTTTTTTTTCGGCTCTTCAGACAATTGCACTTGTGGATTTTTATATCCAGCAATAAAATGTGTTGTTCCAAAATTACGTGATGTATTCAAACAAAGTTGTGTACTTTTTGGCGTAACTTTGTTTACTGATCGCACCGCATGATACATACCAAACGTATTTTCTGAAAAAAATAATATCAATGTGCACAATAATCGCTTCATACTATCTCCTGTAAAAAATCAGCTATTTTAACCTCGTGCACCAAGAATAAGTATTTTTCGCAATTGACGAGCATCATCTTTTCTGTGCTGTTTTCTTGCTATTCTTTGCATTTTTAATTTTAACATACTATCAAAATTTTCATTTTTAATCTCGCGTATCATCCTACTACAATGTCTTCCCTGACTCAATGCACACACGATGTGAGATAATTCGTAGAAATTGTTTACGTCTTTTATAGAAATTCCATGAATATCAAAAACCTTTATCGTTTCTTCACGTATTTTACTCTGCAAATATGTTTCTAACATTTCTGGAATTGGATTTTCAGTATTCTGATCGAATTGGAAAGTGATACACGCATCAGATAATACATTTCGTATTTTGCGAATCTCTTGGCAATTTTTAAACCATATAGGATTCATTATATCTTCTTGAGCAGCTATCGATGTTCGCGCCTGTGCAAATATACTATCAACAATGTTGTAACTTTCTTTTGCCATCTCTTCAACACGCTCATCGCGTTCTTGAGGAAGTTGATCCGCACATATGGTTCTTGAAAAACATATGGCTATAAAAATCAATAGTTTTCTATGTTTCATACATCATCCTTTTTTGTCACTCCTGTTCATAAACGACAGGATTATAATGCATTATGCATATTGATTGCAAGCGTGCATAAAAAATTCATATCACTACCAAAAACTTTCAGTAGTGATATGAATAAAAAACTAATTGATTCTCACTTATAGTTTATATACACTAACCATAAAAAAAGATCTCAAAAAAATGAAAAGGTGCGAGTATGACAATCAAAAATGCAACATTCTATCTAGCCCTACTATGTTCAAGTATCTCCTATTCTGCGGTCAATGACACTACATCATCAAACAAACGCGTTCTCGATCCGGTCGAAGAAATATTCACCTATATCTATGAAAAAAATTGCTGGCTATCACAAGAAAGTGTTTCCGGTCCAGGATCCGAACTTAAAGTTACACAAAATATGCGCCAAGCGCTCAGTACGCTCCTTCAACGATTTGGGATCGCTTCAATAGCAGATGCACCATGCGGTGATCTTAATTGGATGAGGTATGTGGATATTGGAACATGCAGGTACATTGGTATCGATATTGTTCAGGAATTAATTGAAAACAATGCAAGAATCTTTGGGGCAACAAGAGAATTTAGACACCTCAATCTTATCGAGGATATAATTGAAAAAGTAGATCTTATTATATGCCGAGATATGCTCGCTCATCTGACTGACGAACAAATTTTTAAAGTCCTGAGAAACTTTAAGCAAAGTGGATCGAAATATATTCTTATGACCACTAATCTTACATCAGAAGGCAACGTCTATATCGCAAGAACGGGTGACTGGCGAAAGCTTAATCTTGAACTACCACCATTTAATTTCCCTAGACCTCTCGCTTTAATCCAAGAAGATGTGCCATTTGAATGGGAACGCGGTAAGCATTTAGCGTTATGGTTTTTGGAAGATCTCAATGTTTGATATGGTGCTATGAATAGAAGTACTAGAATTTCCAGCGCATTTCAACCTCACCACCCAAATCACGCCTCTCATCACGAATAGCACGCAGCGTTATATCATCAGAAAAGAGAAATTCTAATTCAAATTTGGTATCTTCGGTCAAACTAAAATTCTTTTGAATCACCGCACGCCACCGATCATCAACAGTAATTTCTAATGCTCCGCGTAATCCACCACGCCCTGTTTGATCAGTAAAACTTGGTACTAAATTAATATTCAACGTTCCCAACAATGGTTTAAAATATTTATCAAAAAAAGATAACTGATTGTTACTAAAAATAAGACTTTTTAAATTTTGAACAATCAACGCGGGCATCATGCTATTCAACGAATTCTCTTCTGCACCTACCAGCAATAATCCAACTATTTGTTCTTCGGTCAGTGGTGGTGTTGCATCAAGTACAATGTGATGTGTTAATAAAGATCCTTCAACTTGCAATGAAACATCATATTTTTTTATCTTGTTACGCGCAATAAGTTCAATCATAGGATCGAACAACTGCTCTGGTGTAAAGGTAATGATGCCCTTAGAAATATAAAGCGGCTTGTAAGGAAAATTGAGCGTTCCTGAATGTAAAACAATCGAACCAGTAACTGAAGGCTCATGTCTCTCTTTTTTTACTCGTAAATTGACGTGCGCGTTTGTTTGGAAAAATCCTGTATCAACACGAATCGGAGATTTTGTTTCAATAGCAAGGTCACAATAGAGTGGTACATCTGGCAAGGAAAATACTGAATGTGTATACGATAAAAGTTGTTTTTGAATGATGCCAGAAAAAAGATTTTCCTTCAGCTGAGCTTTATCAATAATGATATGCCCACTCACACTCGCAGGTGATGTTAAAGATTTTGCAAAAAGAAGATTGCCAGAAACGATTGCAAAAAGATCTTTTTTAACATTGAGTAAACAACGATCTACAATCAATGGCGCATGAGTAAACACTAGCGCACCATTATCATCAAAGTAACTCGTTGCACGCAAACAACTTATTTTTCCTGTATGCAAAGATATAGTAACATCTTCCAACACTGCTGATTTTTGAGTTACATTGCAAACACAATGCGCATGTAAGCCATCAATAAAATTATATGTCTGTGGCAACCTGATTGTTGCATCCTTTAGTGTAAAATCTACAACAATTTCCGGTAATGCAAACTTTGCAACAACATCTAAATTTCCTTCTCCCTGAACATCATAATGTAACATTGTATTGATCATTGAACGAACAAAAGGAAAAGATATTGAACCACATACTTCTTTTGTATCATCGGTTGCTTGCAATGTGATCAAATCTTTATGTTCTTTGTCTTTGTACGAGCAATGCTTAACTACAATTTCAGGGTACAAAGCTGCATCAATTGCAAATTCATGTGCATCGATTAGCCCGCACGCAGCAAGCACGCCCTCTATCACAGAAAAAGAACCTTTTGTACTATGCGTTGCAGCACTCAAAATATTTGTTGCAGTTGCTTGATAGTTACCTTGTATTTTATCATCTTGCGCCGTTACATGCACAAAAAAATTGTTGTGTTTAATGCGCCAATACGTAAACGCTTTTGCTGCAAAATCGGTAACATTTTTAATAGACAACTCTCCTTTGCGGTCCGATTCATGCCAATAACCAGTTCCTTTACATTCCTGATTATAACGACTTATTAGCAATCGCATTTTCCAATCATCATCGTGCCGTTCAAAAATAAATTTTCCCATATCGCATACATGATGCTGATTAAGTTTTACATCTTCAACTACCAACAATCCATCAATTGTATGTGACTCATCTCTACTTACCTTCACCGAAAAGTGTGCTGCGCCATTAATCACCTGATCAGCTAAAGAATTACGCGCACATTTGACTGCATACGATAAAGGAAAACGGCCATTCATACGCAATTCACGCTCAGTAATAATAATGGGATCTATCATCAAAGAATTATACGCATTGTGTATTGAGAATCTTCCTCGATTAGATTTCCATCCACCCGTTAAATAACATCCTCCTTGATTACCCAAATGCGATAATACAAATGTCCCCGCAACCTGCATACCTAAATCAAATGTATCACCAATGTATTCGCTGATAAGCGACAAATCTACTGCAACTTTTTCAACATATTTATTTTTTTCATACGTAAGTTGACCATCTCCAATCGACATGGTTGTTTTTATCTGGTTGCCTATTCTTAATGAAGAACTGTTAAAAAAAAGAGATACTTCATTTTTTCCCGTTCCATCATCTGCGTATAAACAACCATTTTTAAAAACAACCGATTTTAACTCACTAGAAAATGGTAAAAAAGACTGCTGCATCATGGCGATCATGTGCGGCTCAATCGCAAGACAAGAATTTTCAACACGCGATCTACACTCAAATCCATCCATAATAACGTGCTGATCCAATGTACCTTTAAATAATAACTGTAACCAAGAACACGTCACTTCACACTTTTTGCATCGCCACAACCAAAGATCAGAATCTGATGAAACCATCTCAACATCGTGCAACGTTATTGATGGTGAAAAAAAATTTACCGCTTGCACAGAACACGAAAAATTACCACCCAGCGATTCTTTCGACATTTTTTGGAATAATGACACAATTTTTTTATGCGTCCATGAATCATATTGTGCAAAAAAAATGGTGCCAAAGATACCCAGTATTATTGCGAAGATTATTTTTTTTAACATGCAATCACTTAGCTAACTCGTTATAAAAAAATCAGCTCTTTCTCTTTTGTTAAGTATTTTCCTCGCGCTCATCCTGAACTTGTTGAAGGATCAAGCGTTCTTAAATTTTCAATTTTTTATTATATACATAAAAATGATCTTACATTTAAAAGATTTCTATTATGTGCGCTCTGATCCTTCAACAAGTTCAGGATGAGCGCGGGACGCCCTGGCGCAGAGTAACGGAGCTGGAGATCAAAGGAAACGAACCCTTATTTCTCACCTAACAGCTTCCATCTACCATCATACCGATAGAGACGTAAATAGGAAACCTGAGAAACAGCATTACTCAGTGCGTACATATATTGTTTCTTTTTATCAACAAGATACACAGTACCAGAAGAAATAATGCCAGTCGGATAAAAATGAACTGCTGAATCGGGAAAAGTAGTTGCCTTTTCAATTCTGTGTGATGGAGATCCAGGTGGACCAAGTACATTTGGCAAAAAACCAAAAGAAATTCGTTGTGATAAAACTTCACGAATCTTATCACAACGATATTCATTTTTTTGCATATCGAAGGTTAATACCAATTCCGTGTCGGTAGCAATTGCTTTCTGTTGTAAATATGAACACACCGTTGCAAGTTTATCTACTTCTGCATGAATAATCGTAGAATCTAAAAATGAAAGTTGCATCATGCCTAACGTTGCGACTAAGGCAAACAAACAGACAACAACCATCGCTTCAATAAGTGTAAATCCATTTTTACAACGCACGTTTACAACTTTGCTTTTTGATCCACAAATGTCACTCAATTTTTTTTAACAATACAACAACATACCTCAATCACAATCAAACCAACAATCGTCATAATCTGTTACAGTACCATCCGCACATCGACAAGCATTTTTTATGATTGATTCTGCAGCAACTCCTGCTTTTATTGCATTCACATCCACAATTTGATCAGGCTTGCCTTCATTGATTTTTGCCAATCGTCCACGAATTGCATGCTGAAATAAACAAATTACATTTTTATCTTCATATTTCTTGAGTGTTGAGGACATAAGCAGTGCTTGCAATTGCTCTTGATTTCGACTATTCAAAAAAGCTTTCTGTAACACATGTAACACAAATGGCACACTATCTTTCAATCTAAAAGAATCACGATAATCCTGCTCTGTTTTGAATTGTATGTACTTTTGTAAAGAAGCTGGCAGATCAGGAAATATATGTTGTGAATTGAAAAAATCATCAATATTAGAACCTACTATGCACGGCCTAAAACAATGGCTACTCATGTGCGAATCATATCTTCTTATTTTTTCCCCAATCAATCTTTCCATAAGACTATCAAAGCGATAATTTTCTTCTCTCACTGCATCAATTAATGGTCTATTTAATTGAACAGAAACATGCGAACATATTTCAGCAAGATCTTTGATCGCATCTTTAATGTCAACATACCCTGCTCCTCCCAGTCCAAAAAAGGTAATCACTTGCCTTTTAAAAGACCATTGATCACCAGTACCTATATACTGTGCATCTATCTGATTACTAATTATTCTTGCATGCATCCTTCTTATTGATAATTCTCTTGCAGCAGCTTTGTTCAAAAAATCTATTTCAGATGTGTGATAACCTTTGACTATATCCTGTTTTTTTGGAGATGCGTTTGCCGACATTTGAAAAATAAACGGCTCTGATCGACCCCTGGGATGATTGGATAAAGAAACAATTGTACCATTTCCCCGTACCAAAGCTTCATCCATAGTGAATGAGAGCGAACTAAATAGCATTATGGAAGATAAAGAAACCACTTTTACTTGCAACACAGAAATGTACCTTTCTTATGACAGAATATTATTGTATTTAAAACTGTATAATTTCTATCATAAATTCATAAAAAAGTCTTGTTACTCTTTCAGTTTTTCTATTTCATTTTTGGTTAATATAAGAAGATTTGTAAAGCTCTCACAATATTACGTATATTATGAGAGCCTGATAAATGTTTTTAAGTCTGTTTATTCGTCAATTGACTCTTGTTCTATTGTTGCAACAGCAAGAACTTCTTCAATAGTTGTCAGACCATCTTTAATTCTACGCAAACCATCTTTAATCAATGGAATCATCCCATCTTTGAGTGCCTGTTCGCGAATTATACCCGTTTCAGAGCGTTCCATAGTTAATTTTGCAATTGTCTGCGTCATTTCCATGATTTCAAAAATTGCAACACGACCGCGATATCCAGTTTGATTACATTCATCACAACCAACCGGTTCGTAAAATTTAATTTCTTTCGCTTCTTTAGCAGACACACCAATACGTTCAAGCAATTCTATATTTGGATGAAATTCTTTTTTGCAATGTGGACATAATTTACGTACTAATCGCTGTGCAACAACCATCACCACTGATGATGCAATTAAAAACGGCTCAACACCCATATCAATTAATCGCGTAATTGAAGCAGGAGCACTATTTGTATGCAACGTACTGAGCACAAGATGTCCGGTTAGCGCCGCTTGCACTGCAATTTGCGCTGTCTCTTGGTCACGCGTTTCCCCGATCATAACAATATCAGGATCTTGTCGTAAAATTGAACGCAGTGCAGCTGCAAATGTAAGTCCAACTTTTTCTCTGACCCCAACTTGCCCAACTCCTGTCATTTGATATTCAATAGGATCTTCTACTGTTACAATATTAACTTCAGGACGGTTAAGTTGATTTAAAATAGAATACAACGTGCTCGTTTTACCAGAACCTGTCGGACCTGTAACATAAATAATGCCATTGGGGCGACTAATATTCTTTTCAATAACTTTATAATCACGGTCACTAAATCCAATATCTTTTAATCCGGTGAATGTTCGTGATTTATCAAGCAAACGCATTACTATACGCTCACCAAATGCTACTGGTAACACCGAAACACGAATATCGTATGGTTTGTCACCAACTTTAATTGCAATTCTTCCATCTTGCGGGATACGCTTTTCCGCAATATCAAGATGTGCCATAATTTTAATACGAGAAATAAGTGCACCCTGAATACGCTTAGGTGGATTCATAACACTATAC
>DATEAY010000006.1 GCA_035288105.1 Candidatus Babeliales bacterium | reverse complement strand
TTTTACCCCAACTTACGCAAAAGCTTCAGTTGGGGACCCCATAAAAGATTAAGATTTTGAAATATATGTGTCCCTATCGTCTAGCCTGGTCTAGGACATCGCCCTTTCACGGCGAAAACAGGGGTTCAAATCCCCTTGGGGATGCCATTGTATACGATCGCCTGAATTGGCGATCAAATCAAATGGCGAAAGCAGCTCCCAATGCAGCTTTTCTCCAACAATCCTTAAGTTCGATAGTACCGTTTGAATAAGAAGTCGTTTTTGAGCAACTTCTGAACTCATAAAAATCTCATAAGCTCTGTCAGCCAGCTTCAGCAGCAGTTCTGCAGTAATATAATAATTAGTTTCTGCTTCTTGTAATTGTTCCAAACGTATCGCAACATCAGTTGCTTTTTCTTTTAGTGTAGTGAAAAACTTGTCATACTGAGCGTCAGTAATACTCCCTTTCAATTTATCCATATAAAGATTATCCATCATAACTGAGAGACTGCTTTGTTCTTTGAGCAATTTTGAGTTTTCTTGTTGATGGAATTCAACTTTATTTTTATGCACTTCAGCAAGAATATTCATAGTGTCTTGCAAAATGTTTTTTGGCATTTGTAAGCTTGCAAAGACCTTGCTCAGTTCATCAGTTATTGTTTCTTCACGGAACCATGTTGCTCCGTGTTTTCCTTTTGATTGTGTGCAATGATAATAAACGTGACCTTTTTGTCGTTCGTGGGTTATCGCAAGATTACAATCGCCGCAACGTAATAAACCGCGATAGATTATATCTTGTTTACCTTTGTAGCGTTGAACTTGTTTACCATGTTTTTTTCTGACTTCTTGTACTTCCTGGAATAGTGCATGGGTGATAATGGGTGGGTAGTTATGTGGATACGTTTTACCGTTGATGGTCATAATACCATGATAGAATGTGTAATTAAACATTTTATCAACGTTGCTGCTCGCCCATGTAACGCCGTAATCAGCATTGATTTTTTTGCAGAGTGTTGAAAACGAGAATGCTCCCGTTGCATAAAGTTCAAAAGCTTTACGTACTACCTGCGAAGCATATTCATCAACAACAATAGTCGTTTTGTCATTGCCTAATGAAATGTTTTTGTATCCGTAGGGTGCTTTTGCAGGCCATTCGCCTTTGCGCAACTTTTGTTCAATAGCACGTTTGACGTTATCACTTATTGCATCGGAATAATATTTTGCAAGACCAAGGCTGATACCAAATTGGAACTTTTCAACGGCAGAAATTTGGCTATTGATGATCTGCCCGTCGGAAATAAAATGCAGCTCAAGTTGATCGTTAAGTGCTTTTTCATAAAGGGTGGAAATGCGTTTGTCGAATGTATTGCGTGATAGTCTATCTACTTTATCACAACAAATAACGACCTTTTCTTTTTGATTGAGTGCATAATCGATAATTGCATCAAATTCAGAGCGGGTATTGGTATAAGCGCTTTCATCAAAGCTACAGGTACGCAATATGGTAAACCCTCTATTGCGGCAATATTGTTCAAGTCTATTAATCTGGGCTGGCAGTGAATTGCCCGCTTCCTTCTGTTCTTCTGTGCTTACTCGAGCTATAAGAATAGCCTTCATCGATAGTTCCTTTGCTTTGTAATGCTGTTGGTGCTTTTATCGATGATAGTGTAACAGAAGGCAAAGGGATTGCTATTAATGTTATGGAATCTTCAGGATGCAATAAAAAAGCCTACGGTTTTTATGCCGTAAGCTTTTTTTCATTAATTGAGAAAAATTGTTTATAGTTTACCGCTAATCAATCCAGATTCTATTTAATTTTTGCTGTTGCTGTTTTTTATTTAAAATGTCTGTTTCAGAACCTTTTATCATATTTTGAATATCTTTTTCCAATTTATGTGGTGCAGCTTGAATTGAGGCTTCCAATAATTCATGTTTTTCTTGTATTTTATCTGCAAGTAATTTTTTAAAAGTCTCATGTAAATTTGTACAATCAAAATCTTCTGCTGCAATAATATTTTTACAAAGTTTATTTTGCATAT
>DATEAY010000005.1 GCA_035288105.1 Candidatus Babeliales bacterium | reverse complement strand
GATCTCAAAAAGTATAAGAAGGTTCGTCAAAGACATGCTGAGGATTGATTGAGAGACCTATGGAGGGTTTGTTACGCTTGCTTAGGTATACCAGATTTAAGAACTCTATGACCGTTTTTCCCTAAGTGTTTAATTTTACCCTATTATGTACGGATATAAATGTGAATACTGCGAAGGTAAAGTGCAACCACGACTGGTTGAACGTGAGGCATTTAAACATAAAAATGGCTTTGTGATTCTAGAAAAAATCATCATTGGTGTTTGTAATTTATGTGGAAATCGGTACTATAGTGCCGATATACTGCATACAGTTCATGAGATTGCCACGGGCAAGCAGAAACCTGAGCGAACCGAACAGATCCCTGTTTGCACTGTGCCAAGACATAGTTGACAGTTTTTGAAAATCTATCCTGACCCCCCTTTTAAGTATATGATATAATACGAATCTTCTTAATTTTATTACAAATGAGGTTCGTATCTTATGTCCCTTGCTGATGACTACGGTCAATTAAAAGAAAAGTTCATTGATGATGTACAAGACAGATATGAAAGCATACGTCCTCTCGTTTTATTTGAGGGTGTATCAATTAAAGAGAGGGCAAGACAAACTGGCAGTAGTAAAAATACCATCAAGAAAAGAGTCAAACAATTCAAACAGCATGGAATGCGAGGACTATTTGACTCTCGGGAGCTTCCAAAAAAAATTAGAAATTGGAACATTCCTCAAGATGTCTTAGATGAAATTTTTAATCTTCTTTCTATCTACTCCGACTTTAAATACATTGAGATTTGCCATATTATTGATCATAAATTTGGTTATAAGCTCACACCTTATCAGGTTAAGACAATTAGTAACTACTCAGCCTAACAAATGCTTATATTTCAATAAGATACAGAAAGTAAATTTTGCTGCTCAAAAAGCAGTTTGTTGAAATATCAATATGTTATGTTCTTTGATAGATTTTTATGTTTTTGCGTAACATATTGATAACCAACAATATTTAATGGCTGAGTAGTTACAACAATTATAGAAGAGAATCCTCATCCAATTCAGCGTAAGATTCCCATCACTCCTACTGATCCTTATCAGCTTAAAGTTGAAATAGTTAAACGATATTACTCAGGATGGAAAATTACAACTCTTGCTAAGTTTTATGGACTATCACGTCAATATCTCTATGACATTATCAGCATTTTCGAGAAAGATAACTTTGCTGGACTTATGCCGAAATCTAAAGCCCCTCATCGACCTCATAGGAAAGTCTTTTTTTCGATAATCAACAAAGTGTATAGAATTCAAAGAGAAAATCCTCGACTTGGCAAGTTTAGAGTTTGGGGGTTATTGGGTATAACCCAACAAAAGTCAAAATTCCGCCATAGAATATTGTAAGACATTGATTTTAAATAGTTTTTAAAAACCAACATTTTTCAATTATCTTAAGAAAACCAATTTTTAAAATTCCTTATAAATCAATAGGTTTTACGATTCTATGAGATTTTTTTGACTTTTGTTGGGTTATACCCAATATTCTTTTGCTAGGTTTCGCAAACCCATCCCAGCCGACGCGCTGACTCCATTTTTTTCTACTCAATCAATTACACCAGTAATAACCTGTGACAAGTTTTTCTTGGTTTGTTTTTGACCAGAAGAATATTCTCTTTTTGGTACCATTCTTTTGTAAAACATTTCCTTCACACAATGCCTTGACATTGCCTTTACCTGTTGGTGGCTTTTCCGCGCAGGATGCTCGCCAAGTAAAAAGAGGCTCCAAATCTTCTATCGCAAAAGACTGTTTTGATGATTTTTCTATATGTGAGGCCAGTTCTGTGCAATCCCTTAGCATGTCGGCATCAATATTATCGGCAAATGCAATCTCCCAAGAAAAGCACAACACCAAACTCACAATGAAAAAAGACCTCTTCCACATAATAAAATCTCCTATTCTGATGGTTAAAAATGTAGGTAGGGTAAGCTGCCTAACTTCAAAATAACCAGCTCCAGTCAGGTGTATTTTATTGTTATTTTTCCTTGTTTACCTCTTGTCCAAGGCAAACCATCTTTTTCCCTGGCAAAAAAACTTTCCAACTCGACTTCTCCGGCTTATCCGTGGCGAACTGTCTTTTTTTCCTGGCCAAGAATCTCATCGCTCCAAATTATCCGATTTATGCGTGGCGAACCGTCTTTTCTTCTCGTAATGATCCTTGCGACTACCGAGGATAACGTAGAGTTGACTGATGCAGACCACCGAATGACTTAAAAGAGCAAAAAACCGTTTTGCAAATCATAAGTCAAAGTCAGTCTGTAAAAGCGTCCTGTGGTCTGCATTCATGTCCAACGACTTGTTATGGCTTCTATTTTGTATCGTTTTCAATTGCTGTTAATGTCCAAATACGTTTTAATGGTAGTTCTGCTCGAATATCTTCATCAAGTCTGTCATAATTACTCATCAGTTCATCTATTATCGAATCTTGATCCCATAGTCTTACTTTAAAAAACTGAGTAGGAAGTTCCTTGTCGATAGATGTTTTAAATCCACCCCATGAAACAAGTAATCCCTGTTCTGCATTAACGTTTTGCATAGCTCCAATGAGTTGATCAAGCGTTGGTCTATCCACGGGGCTATCTCCCGTCTTCACTTGAACGCAAAGTCTTGGACTCCCAAACCCAAGAGGACCCGGTGCAGCTAATATATCAATGCCTCGGTCTGGCCCTTCAGGACTACGGTATGTAGTATAGCCCTGAGCTTGCAGTATAGCTTCAATAACATGTAGTGATTTTTAATTCATAAGGCAATCTAAGATAATGGTAATTTTTTAAGATATCACTACTTGTGCAGGACTACCAATTTTAATATTTGTTCAGGACTTGCCGGTATTGGTTCAGTTTAATTGAATGGCATATCAAGCCAGATACTGGAGGCTTTTTTTCTTGTTCCTGGCTTTTATCTACTTAATTATTAAAAGCTTTTGCAGCGTTGGCTATTTGCAGCGGGAAACGGTTACTTCAGGCCAATTTGACCGCCATGTCCTGTCCAGACACCAATGCCTGTTGCCAAAAGACTCAAGCCAAGAACAACCCAGTGGAAGACTGTGAGTTTATGGAATACTTTTTTCGTATCCTGCTGGCCCTGTTTGCTAAAAATCAACTGAAACAATCTGTTTTCAAAAAGCAACACTAACACATAAAAACTCCACACAAGAAGCATTGCTGTTGGCCCGATGCCCTGGAAAGTAAAGAGTTGTTTCCATTGCCCTGTAAGATACAAAAGCCACGCCCCTGTCAGGCCAACGATGAGCACACAGAGTTTTGCGATTTTTGCAAACCGGTGCTCCACACGTTGAAAGAATAACACCTGTTCAAGTGAGCCCTCCATCTTTATGATCAAAGGAAAAACAATTAAAGTGACAAAGGCAACGCCACCGATCCAAAGCACAACGCCAAGAACATGAATAGTAATTAACAAAAGGAAAAGCATAATTTATCCTATTGCTGTTTGTTGTTAAGCTGATAAGAATTTGTTTTCTGAAACTTATCTTACAATACTTGCTATGACAAAAAAATATCAACATTTATATTTTGTATGGTTATGGCACGCAATATTAATTGGCTCCAATAGAAATTTAATAATATTTTTAATTGGTTAATAAACCGACGTTTTTGACACTTTAAAGTTATTACCGTGCATTTTTACATAAATGGTCGTGATACCCTTATTACAAGAAAGACTTTTCAGAGAATGTTAACAAAGTAATCTATCAATCATAGGATTTGAGAAAGATTTTAACAAAGTTTTTGTATCTGCTTGCTTTGCATGACCTACCCAACTGGCTATTCTTTGTTGCAGGTTCTCAGGTGGAACCTTTTCCCATTTTCGTAACCGGTTCCTAAATCTGCGTACATTTTCACCTGTCAATCTTCGCTTGGTTCGATAGATAACCTGTCCTAATATTACAACGAGACTTTGACTTTAACAATGGTTTATTAATAAACATAAGTTGTTGTTTTGTCTAAAAATAGCTTTTATTTATAACATAGCTAACCTACTGATATATAACGAAGTCTCGTTGTAATACTAAGAATCTATTGCCAATAGGGGAGGGATATAGTTGAACGGCTCTGGGATTTAATCGCAAGCGAAATTTTTCAAGAAAATCTGATACTTGCTGCTTCCATTCTTTCAACTGCCATTTGTTATAAGCGAACAATACGAGTCGAGTAGACAGAGGGAACTTCCCATAGGTGTTAAGCTAAGCACTGCATCCCCCTGATACTTCAACTCTCTCCAGGTTTATCTTTGTCGGTAAAGAATCACCGAGCATTTCATCAATCATCTGCAGTGTTGTTTTACGAGATGGCTGATGTAACTTTTCACATTCCTCTATCATTTTTTCTAAAAGGGTATTAACCTTATGAGAAAATATT
>DATEAY010000004.1 GCA_035288105.1 Candidatus Babeliales bacterium | reverse complement strand
ATGCAGAGAAACCATTAGTTTCTGCATTTATTGTTTTGACCAATTGTTTAACGAGCACTCAATCAACGCTCGACATGCACTCAAAGCGACCGACAACACGTCGAAGCCAGTACGCCCCCGAATTTTCAAAGAATAGACCTTATTTATTCAAATAGTAACCCAAGCCACGAACCTTGTCAATAATACCTAATTACCAAATCCGCTCACCCTGAGTGCCCCGGAGGGGTGCATCGAAGGGTAACATAAAAATGCGGCTATCCTATATTTCAAGAATAACCGCAATTATTTATAATCAACTCAAATATGTTTAAAGATCTTTTGTTGCTTCTTTCAAAGCATTTTGATACGCATTCAATTCTTGTTTGACTCGACAATCAGATTTCAAATTTACAGGATCAAATACTGCACTTATTTTATGCTCATGCTTAAGACGATTATCATTAAAATATTTTGAACAAAATTCATCTTTACTCATTGATTTCTTAATACATACCTCTTCCAAAAAGTTTTGTTGAAAATGAAAAATTTCTGCATTTAAATCATCACACGCGAGACAATCAGATCTATTATTAATAGTGAATGCACTATATAAGCGATTCCAAGGCTTAGAAGCATCTATACACGTTCTTGTAGTTTCTGAATTTTTAAAATGTTTCTCCAAATTAGGATAACCACCTAACCACATAGCAAGCACATCATATAAAGATCCATCATTACCTGCCAACAATGATCCTTGAACTGCAGATGCCATCAAAAATAAAACTAATACTTTTTTCATAAAATACCCCTAAAGTAGGTCATTAAACCATATAATTATCACTTGTTATAAGTTTGTCACACCTGAAAATAATTACAAATGGTCCCATCAAGAGCGGCTTTCCTTCATAGCCCGAGACGTTTCTCTATTAATATCGCGCTCTTTGAGCTCTTTTTTCTTACTCGGTGCTTTTTTATGCTTTGCAATGCCCAATTCCACTTTTATTTTACTTTTCTCATTAAAATAAAAACGTAACGGTACAACAGTTACACCCTTTTGGGCAATTTCACCAAGTAATTTTAAAGTCTGACGTTTGTGGAGCAAGAGCACGCGCGTACGCACGGCTGCGTCTTCATCTTTTTGATACGCCTTTTCATACGGCGCAATACGACAATTAACAAGCGTCATTTCACCATTACGAATTGCAGCAAATGAACCAACCATCGAAACGTTGCCTGCTCGTAATGATTTAACTTCATCACCGGTCAGCACAATGCCTGCTTCTATTTTTTCTAAAATATCGTAATCATGAAATGCTTTTTTATTCTGAGCTATTATTTTCATACGCTTGTTTTTGGAATTTTTTAATTTTTTTTGGTTCGTATCCTTCGACAAGCTCAGGACGAACGGGAAAAAGTACTACTATTTTATCAAGCTCTTATTTTAAATAAAAATTTCCATAAAAAAAGATACGAGACGGCCAAAATATATTGATCTTAACTTATTTAAATATTCTCTTTTATTCCGTTCGTCCTGAGCTTGTCGAAGGATACGAACACTTTATTGCTGCTTGCCCGCAGAAGCTTTAGCGAAGGCGGGTTGTACTAAATATCGAGTAAAAATCCGCTTCATAACGGGGTACAGCATAACACTAATACCTATACCAAGCAAATTGCCTCCCACCAAAAAGGCCGATAAAGAAAGGCCAGTGATTCCCGTATGTTCTTTCAGAAAGAGATTACAAGCTTCCACCCATGCAGGGTCCCATTGGAGGTAGTCTATATTAAGAACCGTAAATAACCATTTCCCAAAAAAATGATCCAGGGAATAGATAGGAACCATGGTCCAAGGATTATGAATAATAACCGAAACAGCAAAAAGTGCTGGAATACTGAGCGCAAACATCCATCCAAACAAAAAGATCATTGCCGTGTGCAAACCAATAAGTGGCGAAATACCAATATATATGCCAAGGGCACAGGTAAATGCCAATTTACTCGGAGAGCGTTCATAGGCAACGATTCGCTGTAGGAATGAATGAATACGTGTAAGAATCATAAAACCCTTTCAAACGGGAATTAGCATATCATTTGAAATTAAAAAATCTTTCGGTTATCCTAGTTGCTGACGATAAGGACATTCTGTAACTCATAAAATGAGGGCCAAATGAAAAAAATAAAAACAACGTCCTATAAAGCATTATCTCTTATTTTTGCTATTCTTTCAACAGCCTCCCCCATATTAGCTGCCCCATCACTGCTTGGTTTTACTGCTCAGTTCACGAGAAACTCCACCCTGGTGCCGATAAACATCAACTATGGCGGAACCCAAATTATCACCACAGTTCACGAAACCTCAACTCCAAAAATAACGTTTGAGATCCCAAAAAGCAATGATCAATGGCATTTTGACGTTCTTGTTACGCCAACCAAGATTGATTTCCAACTCAAACAGTTCCCAGAGCAAGAAGACTTTCAAAATACTGTAGATTACCTCAAAATAGACCCTCAAGCTTCTTATAAATACTACTCACTCGATTTTATTGATGATGCTTGGGAAGTTAAGGAACAAAAACTGCCTGCAACGGGACAAATACCAGATAGAGCAATTATTATTGAATGCTACCCAGAATGGATTAAAGATTTTAAAGGTGGTTCAGCCGTAGAGCTTCCTACTCTGTATCTTAATAACGCAACGGATGAGCTCGGTACAACGGAAGAAGATTTTCAAGAAGCGTTGATAAAATTAGAATTGACCGCGCTCGATTCTAAAATAATCCATCCTCAAACACGTCGCAAAACACAAACGGTCGCTGATAAAAAACGTATTCTTATTATGGATCTCATAACATAAAAAACCCCATCTTTCACTCTGTTACATATGGGGACCCCAATTAAGAAAAATAAGATGTATAAATCTTTTATTACTCTTGGCATTGAAACTTCATGCGACGAAACAGCAGCAGCTGTCTACCACAGTGAAAATGGTTTACTTTCAAGCACGCTGTACTCACAAATTGAACTGCACAAAAATTTTGGCGGTGTTGTGCCGGAACTTGCATCACGATCACAACTTGAAAAAATTAATCCGATTGTCAGCCAAGCACTTGAACAAGCAGATATCACACTCGATGATATTGATGTTGTTGCAGTTACCAGCAAACCAGGCTTGCCCGGATCATTACTTGTTGGTGTGTGTTTTGCAAAATCGCTTGCGTGGGCAAAAAACAAAAAATTAATTGGCGTTAATCACTTAGAAGGCCATGCGTTTTCAACGGGAATTGAACATAACGTTCAATTCCCATATCTGTGTTTGACTGCATCGGGAGGCCACACATCATTGTATTTAATGAAAAACTTTGGCGATTACGAAGTTCTTGGTGAAACACAAGATGATGCTGCAGGTGAAGCATTTGATAAAATCGCAAAATTGATGCACTTGCCTTATCCTGGCGGGCCTGTTATTGAAAAACTTGCACGCGAAGTTAATTTTCAAGATTTCTACAACTATCCAAGATCAAAACATAAAACATTAGATTTCAGTTTTTCTGGTCTTAAAACAGCGGTGTTGTATGATCTTGTAAACCGTGGTGCTTATGATTTAAAAACAAAAACATTTTTGCGATCTGATGATGAACAACTCAAAAAAGAAGTTGCAAGCTCCTTGCTCGTGTGCATAGCTGATATCTTTGCACAAAAATTAGCACTTGCGCTCAGTGCGCATCCCGAAGTTAAAGCAATTACGTTTGTTGGCGGTGTTGCATGTAATAAATATATTGTTGAGCGTTTGCAAACATTTGCTGCATCACACAATCTCCCCTTTTTCCACCCATCACGCGCATATTGCACTGATAATGCTGCAATGATTGCATTTGTTGGTAACTACAAAGCACAACAGAATTTGTTTGATGATTTTACTCTGGATATTAGATAGCAAAAAGCAATTTTTTAATTTATTACTCATGTACTACTTTCTAAATTTATTACCATATTTGTTTTGTCTCTAAATTGATTTGTTTTTTAATCATTAATTCTATCCAAAATAAAAAGAGGCTTCACATTTTCATGTAATTTTTTTTTACAACACTCTGTATGACAAAAGAAAAACTGATCATGTTGTTGTTCTTTTGGTTTATCAATATTAACTATAACATTAAGATCAGCAGGATATCGATCAAGAGACATTATCGATTTATTACAAAAACAACACGTAAAGCCTAATTTTTCATTTACTGGGTTTCCGCTTATTTTAGACCACACAACGTGTAAAATTTGTTTTATTTTCATTTCTGGGCCTTAGGTTTTGTTGAGTTTTGATGCAAATACGTGCAGAGTTCCCCATTTCGTTCGCCCTGAGTGTTTTTGTCCTCAAAAATGTATCGAAGGGTATTATATTGGAGAAACCTTTAGGCGTTTTAAAGATTAATTACCTTAAAGAACTACCCTTCGATACATTTTACTCTGCCTACGGCTGCGTAAAACACT
>DATEAY010000003.1 GCA_035288105.1 Candidatus Babeliales bacterium | reverse complement strand
AAAAAAAATGCTCTCACGGGACAAATGGATCTTTTTTCAATGAACAAACAAGAATCTAAAAACGATAACATCTATACATTTGAAATCCTTCCTGAATGGCCTGACAAAGAAAAGCTAGAAAAAGAACGTGATGTCATTGGTTTTTACATTAGCTCACATCCACTCGAAACATATAAAAAACAACTTGCATGGTTTAGCATTGAACAATTTGAAACGGCAGTTGAAAAGGCAAGAACTGTAAAAAGCGAATACACAACTATTTGCTGCGGTCTGCTTAAAACTCGCAAAGATATTGTGACAAAAAAAGGTGATCGTATGTCATTTTTGCAGATGGAAGATATGTCGGGAACTGCTGAAATTATTGCATTTCCTAAAACATTTGCCCGCGCTGAAAAATGGCTCGGTTCTCATAATGTTTTTATTGTTAAAGGAGTAGTTGATGTTGTTGAGGGTGCGCCCTGTAAAATAAAGGCCCAAGATATTGTTCCTGTAGAATTAGCCTTGAGCGAATGGCCACATATTGAACACATAACACTCACTCTGCCAGATAGCATGACCGAAGAAACTATTGTAAATATCAAAGAACGCTTGCCAAAAGGAACCGCTGCTTTTTCTCTTATTTTTCAGGAAAATCAAAAAAAATTGCGCTTAACGGTGAAAGAAAGGATTCTTCTTGATACCGAAAGCGCACAATTACTCGAACAACACAACATAAAAGTACAATGTTGTTTATAAAGTAATTACTTTTTTATATAGGCAACCGCAAAATCATATAATTCATCTGAGTACGCACGCAACACAGACAAAAATTCCTGCACACTATGTTCTTGTTTTGTTGCAAGAATGATATCAAGTGATTTTTGAATGTGTACATACATTTTTGGGGCATTGCCCAATATTTTATATAACTCTATTGCTTCACGCCGTAATGTTACATCATCGGAATGCATTGCCACAAGATGCTCGCATACCGCTACAGATTCAAGAAATCGTTCTGACTTTTGGTACAATTCCATCGCTTGTTTATACAAAGGAATTGCTAGCTCTTGTTCACCAAAAGAAAGATAAATGTCACCTTCAAGCTGTCGCGCTACTGCCATATCATTAAATGAATGAGAAAGAAGGCGATAAACGCCCAAGGCACGTTCCTTCTCTCCGCGAGACACACACTCAGCAATCTTAAACCATGCTATCGTGTGTTTATCGAATTGCGTCTGCTTCATACGCCCCTCTCAACATTCTCATCGAATGATTTTTACATATTTTTTACCACTCTAGTACAATTTATAGAAAAAAGAAAAACCTTAAAATACATAGCAGTAAACAACTCATTACTTACTTTATTTTTTATCTGGTACATTATTAATCCCTGCATCTGATGTCCTTCTTCCTGCAGTAAATTGCTTTTTGGTATTAAATTCTAGATTTTCATGTTTTAAAAAATCATGACTAGGAAATGTTGGACTATTACTCAGACGTTTAGCATGAGATGGCTTATTGGGATTGGTAGGTATTTTGAAAACTCCTCCTTCTGCACCTGTATCACCAAGATTCTTTCCTCTGGTAATTCCCACTGATGGTTTTTCAGCAGTATAAGAAAGAGAAATATTGCAAAGAATTAGCGCACAAAAGAATTTTTTCATCGTGTTTTCCCTTTTTTATTTAAAACACTTTTTATGACAAGAATAATGGTACAAAAAAACTTAGCAATAGGTGAAGTAATTTTGCAAGCAAATAGAAATTAATTTTGAAGGGTGTAAAGGAATACCCGACCGTAATGAATGTGAAGGTTGGGTTAAAAAACGACAATAGATTAATAGGTATTGGGAAAAATGACTTGCCCTACTTCGCATAAAGCTACGAAGGCATACTACTTAAGTCTTCTATGGCGTGCCATATGAAGCCTTGGCGTAGTATGGTGCCGGGGGTCGGAATTGAACCAACGACGCGAAGCTCTTCAGGCTTCCGCTCTACCACTGAGCTACCCCGGCGTAACAAAAACTGTCAATACATACTCTGTATGGTACCTGTTTGTATGTTTTTGTCAACAGAAAAGCGTATTTTATCGCTTACAGTAGAGAGGTTTTGCTTTTCCAGCCTTTATTGCTTTAGGGACTGGTATCAAATCACCAGTAATAACATCAAAAATAAGTCCATATATAGGAATATTTGATGGAATAAGTGGATGATTACGAATTTTCTTAACATCCTCAAGGACAGATTTGAACAAACCATGCTTAATCGTTAACCAATCAATACAATCATAATCAATACATGCTTCTTTGCCGCAGCATTTACTCGTATTTTTCCACTTACACTTATTATTATCTTGTACCGGTTCAAGGGTGACGTTACAATTTTTGACCAAAGTAGCTTTCACTGAGCTACCTTCTAACAAGTCTTTCATAACTTTGTCAGTGAATTTTTGCATTCCGCAGTCAGTATGCTGGATCAAAAATATTTCTTCTACCTCCAACAATTTATAAAGAATAACTAAGGACCTAATCCAATCCTCAGTTACCCGTCCACCAGCATTGCGAAGTATATACGTACCACTTGTTACAGAACTTAAAAAATCATTAAGACGATAATCCATACAGGTTACAATTGCCGCTTTTCGTGGCGCAAATAGATCTGGTTGAGGCACATAGGTAGTTTCGAATACGTCATCCGCTGCTATAATCGCAGCGTAAAGAGGACTATTATCAAGATTCAAAACTTCTTCATGTTTATTGCATGGAGCTAATGAACCTTTTGTTTCAATTTGGTCAGCGCCACATGGCGTTATCAGACAAAACGCAAGTAATATAAGTAACAATTTTTTCTTCATCTATACCCTCCCAATTAGATTATAAAAACGCTATCATCAGGATATGTTGTTTCTTTTTCAAAAATCAACGTGATGTTGCTCAAATTGCCAACCACGACATTCTTTGTTATCTTAAAATTACAATAAAAATAAATTCTCTACCCTAGCTTTTCCTAGCGCTCATTCTGAACTTGTTGAAGAATAAAGCGCTCTTATCCTTCAACAGGTTCAGGATGAGCGCAGGAAATATACATGGATCATTTATGAAAAATCTCTCACAAGAACTTGATATCATAAAAAATGAATTCGACGATGTTTTAAAAACAATCACCACCGAAACCTCTCTTGAATCAGTACGTGTTACATTTTTAGGTCGAAAAGGCAAAATTGCTGACCTTATGGAACAACTCAAAAATTTATCCGTTGAAGAGAAAAAAACAGTTGGACCATTGCTCAATCAATTCAAACTGCAAGCTCAAACACAACTTGATGAGCTTACACTGTCTCTCAAAAAAACAGATAGTGCTCAAAAAAACTTACTCGAAAAAAACTTTGATGTTTCCGCCTATAAATACAATGAACTTAAAGGAACATCTCATATTTATACCCAAATTATTGCTGATCTAGAAAATACTTTTATATCCATGGGATATACTATCGTTGATGGCCCTGAAGTGGAAAACGAATATTATAATTTTGAATCTCTCAATATTCCAGCCGATCACCCTGCCAGAGAAGCAGAAGATTCATTTTTTCTCCACCAAAAAGGAATATTGCTGCGTACGCAATGCTCAACCATGCAAGCACGCGCGATGGAAAATTCCCAACCACCTATAGCAGTATTTGCACCAGGACGTGTGTACCGCAAAGAAGCTACTGATCAAACACATGATTTTTTATTCACACAGGCAGAAATATTGTTGGTTGATAAAAATATATCGGTTAGTAACCTTCTTGCAACTGCGCACATATTTTTACGAAAAATATTTGAAAATGATACATTAGAAATTCGCGTACGTCCTGGTTTTTTCCCCTTTGTTGAACCGGGTCTTGAGATAGATGCATCATGCACGTTCTGTAAAACAGGTTGTTCTGTCTGCAAACATACGGGCTGGATAGAACTGCTCGGAACAGGAATGGTTCATCCTAATGTATTACGCGCAAGTGGAATTGACCCAACTGTTTATTCTGGATTTGCGTTTGGTATGGGTATTGAAAGAATTGCAATGATTAAGTATGGTATTTATGATATTCGCTTGTTTCACTCGAGTAAAATAAAATTTCTTGATCAATTTTAAAAATGTTTTTAACGTTCGTATTCTTCGACAAGCTCAGGACGAACGGAGGAGGCCATCAACTAAAAATTAACAAGACAGAATTAGAATTTATTCGCTCTCATTGTAAACACTATGATACGTATTTTAAAAATTATTCTAATCCCGTTCGTCCTGAGCCTGTCGAAGGATACGAACACGTAAAAAGGGAATTCATGTCTAATAATTTATTTTTTATCTTCGCATTTGCACTATTAGCTGTTCAAACATCCAAAGGTGAGAGTTCAAACATGAAAATAATTAAAGCGGTTATTCCTGCTGCTGGCCTTGGAACACGATTTTTACCGTACACAAAAGCAGTGCCCAAAGAAATGTTACCAATACTAGAAAAACCTTCTATTCAATTAATTATTGAAGAAGGTCTTGCATCAAACATCACTGATTTTTATGTTATTGCCAACGATGATAAACCTGAATTACAACATCATTTTTCGCACAATGCAAAACTTGAATCAAAATTAGAAAAAACTGGCAAATCAAATCTACTCAATAGTATTAATATTATTATTGATACAGCACAGTTTACTTTTATTCCTCAACCAGAACCGCTTGGTCTTGGACATGCAGTGTTAATGGCAAAAGAAGCAATTGGTAATGAATATTTTGGTATTTTTTTACCTGATGAAATTATGATCGGTGAAATTCCTGCACTCACTCAACTTATTGCGGTGGCAAAAAAATATAATGCTTCTGTAATTGGAGTGTTAGAAGTACCCCAAGAAAAGGTTTCATCATATGGTATTATTTCAATTAAACAAGAATTAGAAGATGGTGTCTTTGAAGTTGAACACTTAATAGAAAAACCACCTGTTGATCAAGCTCCATCAAATTTTGCACTTGCTGGTCGCTATGTTCTTTCTCCACGCATTTTTGCTTCTCTAGAAAACACTGCACCTGGTGCAAATAATGAAATTCAATTGACCGATGGTATTGCGGATATGATGCGCAACGGTGAACGTGTTATTGCATATGTTATGAAAACTTCACGCTATGATGTTGGCAATCCTTTGGGATGGATACAAGCAAATATTGAAGTTGCACTGCGACATCCAACATTTGGACCAATTGTAAAAGAATATTGCGAAAAGTTGCTCTTCAAAAAACAGTAATCTCTAGGTTCTGTTGAGTTTTGATGCAAATACGTGCAGAGTTCCCCATTCCGTTCGCCCTGAGTGTTTTTGTCCTCAAAAATGTATCGAAGGGTATTATATTGGAGAAACCTTTAGGCGTTTTAAAGATTAATTACCTTAAAGAACTACCCTTCGATACATTTTACTCTGCCTACGGCTGCGTAAAACACT
>DATEAY010000002.1 GCA_035288105.1 Candidatus Babeliales bacterium | reverse complement strand
GATAATACGGATTTTTTTTGACTTATTAAGTTGTTGGACTATGGGGTCAAGCAATTTGGAGTCATGAACATTTGCTGCAGCAACATGTACAAAAAGAGGTGCACCTTTTCTATCAACAAGAATTGCTTCCTTAATTCCATTTTTTGCTCGATCAGTAGGGTTCTTACCAGCAAATTTTGCAAAAGGAGCCTTCTTTATAACAGTATCAAGTGCATACCAATTATTCTGTGAGTTACGTTTGCGATAATATTCACGAGCTTTAATCATCATCTTTTTGAATATTTTCATTTTGCACCATCTCATGAATTTTCCATGAACTGTCGAACTACAACCATATTTTTCTGGTAACGCCTTCCACTGGCAACCCGCGTATAATATGTAAATAATCCCTTCCAATGCAACTCGATTGTCAAATTCAGGTCGTCCAACTTTTGTTTTTTTTGTCGAAAATACACTTTTTAATTCACACCACAGCTTATCTGATATAAACTTCATAACAGCCCTTTTTTTTTGTTTGTTTCCAAAGGCTATTATAGCCTTTTTAAAAAGGGCTTTCTTCTTTAATTAATTTTCGGATAAGCTCTTATATTCAGTAGAGAATTGATAATAGTTCAATTCTTTTTCATATATATGTGCTAATGCCGTTTCGATATTCAATTCTGAAGCGAATGGCGATGAAACAGCAATTGTATTATTGTGTATTTTTTTTGAATAAAATCGTAGAAAAATATGTAATGCTTGTTCTTGAGCTCTTAGTTCATTCTCTATATATTCGATTTTTTTTCTTTTACTTTTTTCGTAGAACTTAAGATATGTTTTATAGGCAGTTTCTACTGGTAATAGTGTAAACCAAACTCTTGTACAGTCTACATCAAATAGTTTTTTATGTGAATTCTTCAAATAAAATAGCGTACATCTAAACACTTGCATCAGCAGAAATAGATCGCATAGAATGGTACAAAAAGGAACCAAAATGGAAAATAAAAAATTTTCTTTTTATACCAACATTTCAATTGCTGATGCACTTGCTGATGTGCACGCATCAACTTCAGGTTTAACACAAGAGGAAGTTGGTAAACGTCTTGCTATATATGGTCTTAATGAAATTAAAGAAGTTGATGTTACATGGTTTGAAATATTAAAAGGACAGTTGCTCAGTCCTTTTATGTGTATTTTTTTTGTGATTGGTCTTGCGTATTTACTCACGGGCAAAGTCGCTGAGTGCATTATTATTTTTGCAATTATTGCGGTGAATGTGGGTATTGGGTTTTATCAGGAATATCGCAGTAATACAGCAATGCAGGCGCTCAAAAAATGTCTTATGTCACAAGTGACTGTCAAGCGTGCTGGTAATGAATCTAATATTGATATCAATCAACTCGTTCCTGGTGACCTTATGATTTTATATGCAGGTGATGTTATTCCTGCTGATTGTCGGTTTATTGAGGTTCATAACTTAATAATTGATGAATCAAGTTTGACGGGAGAATCGGTTGCTGTTGTAAAAAGTGCGGATGCAATGGATGAAGCGGTAACTGATATGTATAAGGCAGAAAATATAGGATTTACTGGTACTGTTATAACACAAGGCAAAGGGGTTGGTGTGGTGATTGGTACTGGTTCACATACGGCACTTGGCACTCTTGCAGCATTGACTAACACAGTAAGCTCAAAGAGTAGTCTTGAAAAAGGTTCCGTTTCGATTGCACGGTTTACCATTTATCTTATTTTTTTTAGTTTGCTGTTAACCGCTTTGGTGCATATTGTTGTGCATAAAGGTGAACTTAATTTTGTCGATTTTTTTCTTTTTGCAGCAGCACTTACTATTACGGCAATTCCAGAAGGTTTGCCAATGGTTATCACATTTTGTTTATCTCAAGGTGCTTCATCATTGAAAAAAAACAATGTGATTGTAAAGCGATTGTCAGCAATTGGTGACCTTGGTAGCATTGAAGTTTTTTGCACTGATAAAACAGGAACATTAACAGAAAATGCATTGAGTGTTGAAAATATTTATGGTGCAGATCCTGATGCAACATTGGTATATGCGATTCTTTCTTCTGCGCAAATGGCAGCAAAAGAAAATACGACAAAAGGTTTTGATTTAGCACTACAAAAAAAATTAACACCAGAACATACTGCTCATATTGGAAAACATACATTGCTCAAAGAATCGCCATTTACGCCACAAAAAAGACAATGTTTGGCGCTTGTGCATAAAGAAGATGTGCACACGCTTATTATCAAGGGGTCTCCAGAAATTGTGATTCAAAAATGTCCTTTTTTAAATGAGCAAGAAAAGAAAACGATTCATGATTGGATTGATACGGAAGAATCAAAGGGAAACCGTATTTTGGCAATTGCTACAAAAAATAGTGCTTCTTACTCTGCTGATTCGTATGACATTACGGCAGACGATCATGATTATGAAACAATTGGTCTTATTGCATTCCAAGATCCACTTAAAAGTACTGCTTTGACAACGGTAAAAAAAGCAGAATCATTGGGCATTCAGATTAAAATACTCAGCGGTGATAGTAAAAATGTTTGTTTTACCATAGCAAGGCAATTGGGGCTTGAAGAAAATGTTGATAATGTTGTACTGGGCACAGATTTTGAAAAAGCTACTGAAGAAGAAAAAATATTTTTGGCGAATAACAGATCTGTTTTTGCGCGAGTAAATCCCGAACAAAAGTACGAAATCATTAAACACTTAAAGCAAAAATATTCAGTCGGTTACATGGGAGATGGTATTAATGATGCACCTGCGCTTAAAATTGCACACGTAAGTTTTGCTGTTAATGATGCTGCATCAGTTGCGCGTGAAGCTGCTGAAATAATATTGCTGCGCAAAAGTTTAAGTTCGGTTATTTTAGGAATTGAAGAAGGTAGACGCACTATTGTTAATACACTCAAATATACAAAAATGACTAATGCACCAAGTTTTGGTCATTTTTATGCGCTTGCTGTTGCATCATTACTTGTTAGCTATCCACCAATGTTGCCGATGCAATTACTATTTTTAAATTTACTCACCGATTTGCCGATGATTGCCATTGCTACTGATAATGTGAGCGATGAAGAAGTGCAAAAACCGCTCACGTATGATATGACTGATGCGGCAATTTTAATTGTATTATTTGGTACCATTATGTTTATTGCAGACATCACGATATTTTTGGTATTCAGATCACACTTTCCTGCAACGTTGCAAACAAGTTGGTTTATAACGAGTACTATTTCTGAAGTTATTTTTATATTTTTATTCCGTGCTCCGATGTTGTTTTTCAGAGCTCCCCGACCATCAAATTTATTGATAGGACTTTCTCTTCTTGTTATCTCTACAGCACTTATTTTACCGTTTACTGCTATTGGGCATAAAATATTTCTGTTTACATCACCGCGTTGGGAACATGCTCCATGGTTAATTGGTGTGATTATATTTAACATGGTGATTGCTGAGTGTGTTAAGTTGACGTACTATTATTGTAAGAATAGAAAAAATGAAAAATAAAATTTTTCCAATTTTAAAAAATCAGTTAATTAATCTTTTCACTGGCATGCTTCTTGTTGTTACAGTAATCTATTTTGTTGCAGGGCATGTAGTTGGAGGTATCCTTGTACTCCTTATTGCGATAATCAATATAATTATAGGTTTTTATCAGGAGTATCAAAGCTATAAGGCAATGGTATTTTTGAGAATACCTCAAGAAAAAGATGGCATATCTCATGATACAACAAGCAATCTTATTAAAGGAACGATGCATCTTACATATGTAATTCTTTTTTTTGTTTTAGTTAGCCTAGTTCTTGTATTTTTTATTAATATGTTTATTGAACGAGAACTGTCGACATGGTTAGAATTTATGTTGTTTTCTATGGCGTTGGCAATTAGTGCAATTCCTTCATCTGTAAGCACAGTTATTACTTTTTGCCTAACAAAAGGTGCAATGGCATTACACGATCATAAAATGATTATAAGACGATTGTCAGCAATAGAGCAGCTAGCGGGTATTGAAGTATTGTGTATTGATATAACCAAAACATTGGATGATAGTACATTCATTTTTGACGAAAAAGATTTTTCACGTAGCGATGTTTCTGCATTGGAAAAAATGCGTTCTTTAGGACTACAGATTAAAATTGTGAGTGAAGATAGTGTTGAGATTGTCGGTGCTATTGCAGAACGCATAGGTTTAGCAAAGGATAAGGATGCTACTGTATCTGGTTCTGATCTTACACATAGTACCGAAGAACAAAAAATGTCACTTATTCATAGAGGCACTGTTTTTACAGAACTGACATCTGATCAGAAATATCAAATGATTGCTTATTTACAAGGGAAATATTCTGTTGCATACATGAGTAATTTGATTCATGATATACCAACTCTTACTATTGCCAAAGTTAGTATTGTGTCTGGTGATGTAGCACCAGAAATGCGCGAAGTGGGAACAGTTATATTATTGGAAAAAAGTTTGCTTACGCTTGGTCTTGGTATAGAGGAATGCAGAAAAATTTTGATTAATATTCTTAAGTACGTAAAAATTACCGTTTCATCTAATTTAGGTAATTTTTACGCAATTGCCTTTTCATCCTTACTTATTAATTATTTACCAATGTTACCGCTACAATTATTGTTTTTGGATTTGATAAGCGATTTTCCTCTGGTTGCTATTTCAACAGACTTGGTAGACAAAGATGAATTGCAAAAATCTTTACATTTTTCTATAAAAGATATCTTTGTGACTCTTTTGTTTGGTTTAGTGAGTGTACCCTTTAACTTCATGATTTTTATTCTCTTCAAACATCATCCAGGGACATTGCAAACAAATTGGTTTATTTCAGTTGCTCTTGCCCAGTTGGCTCTTATATTTTCTTTAAGAACGGAGGTATTATTTTTACGATATAAGCTTCCATCTATAACGCTTATTAGTCTTTGTATTTTTTCCGCTTTTATCGTAATGGTTTTACCATTTACCATTATTGGACAAGAAACATTCCTGTTTGTGCAGCCTCAATTTGAAGATCTACTCAAAATAGGGTCTATCACCATTGCTTACTTTGTTACGATTGAAATAGTAAAGTTATTTTATTATCGAAGGCAAGAGGATAAGTAAATAATATGGTTACCATTTCTTTGTTTACCATGAGAAGTGGTTATTTTGTATAGGGATTTAAAGGGTTTTTGATGAAAAATATGTTGTTACTAAAAATAGTGGTCAGTGTAATGTGTGTAAGTTTTTCGCTTTCCGTCATTGCAATGGAGCAAAGCCTTGAGGTTTGTATTCTATTCAAAAAATCAACAGCTATTTCTGCTGAGCAAGTGGATAGTAACACAAAAGAAAGATGTGAAAAATTTGGTATGTTGAAGCGATCGAAACCTTCGGATACATTTTTTCCTGTTGTTTCTGCGGTATCTGAAGACTGTTTAGATAATGCGGGTTACGTACAGTTCAAAAAAGATTTGGTGAATAATATTCCTTATATGATTCAGAAAGATCTTCTGACGTTAGATGAGCACAAGCAAATAAGTATTTTAGAAAAGCAATATTCGTTTCCAACATTTGTTCCACAATCATTTATTGATGATGTGGAGCAGCACCAAAACACTGGTCAACGTATTGTTCATGAATTATATAAAAATGATAAAAATAGTTTAACTGTTTGCTATGTAGCAAAAGAACTAAAAGAAAAAATGTATAAAGAGCCTTCTTTAGCGCTTACAAAAGCAGGTAGGTGTAATGGTAATTATAGCATAGCCTCATTTTTTAATTTTTCTGGTATATCAAAATTAGGATTTTACACTCTTTTGCTATTACTTCTATCGAAATAGGTAGTTATTGTAGTTTTTCGCATAATATCAATTTTTCATGAGTGATATTCTTAGGGTTATGTTCTTCAAATCCAAGCATAATTAATGTATCAATAAAATCCATTGGTCGTAATCCAATTTCTGCTACTTGATGAAACAGGCATGTTGCCGGAGTTAGGCCTGGTAATGTATTTACTTCCAAAATTACTACACGTTCTTTGCCAGTAGGACTGATTTGCGCGTTTTGGTAAAAGCAATCAATGCGTGCATATCCTTTGCATTGGAGTATTGTGTACACTTTTTCCATAACATCTTGTACAAAACGTAGTGCTTCTTGGGAAAGCAGTGCAGGAGTTTGATTTTCACCAGCACCGGGCAAAAACTTTTCTTGGATAGACAATATGCCTTGTGCACTAATTGCTTGGCTTGGTGGTAGTGCACGTGGATGGTCGTTACCAATCACACCAACGGTTAGTTCCATTCCAATAATACATTCTTCGATTAATACTGCATCTTTGTGTTCTACTATTTTTTCAATCGCACTATGCAATTCTGTCTCATTATGTACTTTTTGTACCATAACACTACAACCATCGTCGTGTGGTTTGACAATGAGGGGGTATGTGAGGTTACCCTTCGATACACTCTCCTTCGTTAAGAAACTTCGACGAGCACTCAGGGCGAGCGGAAGGAAGCTATGTTCATCAGAAATAACTGATGGAGGGCTAATTTGGTTGTTGCTTTCTTTATTCTGAATATTTTCTCTCCGCTCGTCCTGAGTGCCCTGCAGGGGTGTATCGAAGGATGAATTCCATTGTTCCTTTGTAACGTACATATTCAGTGGAACATCAAAACCATGCGAAGCAAGGAGTTGATTTGTTTTATATTTATTGATGCATAATGCACTGGTCAAAACTGACGAGCCATTGTAAGGAATGCCGAGCATTTCTAATGTGCCTTGCACTGATCCATTTTCGCCTTCACCTCCGTGCAATGCGTTAAATATAAAATCGGCAATGGTTGGTAAATCATTCCACTTTATTTTTTGAGATTCTTGTAAGAGTTCGATAATTTCTCTGGTTGAGTTACGTACAAGTTGTGATTGAGTAAGTGTGTATAATTCTAAAGTACTGCCGACAAAAACAGCGATGGCATCATATTTGTGTGGTGAAAGTTTGTAGAATACGTTACGACCTGAATCGAGAGATGTTTCTTTTTCATTTGATGCGCCACCAAGTAAAACAGCGACGCGGATTTTTTCAGTATGCATGGTTGTTTGTTCCATTTTTTCTTGTGTGACAATAGCATCGAGCATGTTGTACTGCTGTAATTCTGTTTCAATGATGTGATTAATAATATGAGATGGGCTCATGTTGCGTTCTGCTGCTTGATTAAATATAAAGCTGGATGGTGCCATGCCAGAGAGTGTATTAGGATCAATGATAACTATGTGATTATCATGAGTTACAAATCCATCAATTCTGCTCATGGTGGTGAATTCTAGCGCACGCATAACAGCAATGCAGGTTTGCTGAATCTGTTTTGTTGTTTCTGAACTGCAACTGGCTGGTGTTCGTTTGACACCGCGACCGGGCATATATTTTTGTTCGTAATCAAAGAACGTTGTTCCGAGCTCGGGGATAATTTCTGTGGGTGGTAGTGATATATATTCACCGGTTATGCCGTTGTGTAGCGTAATGCACGTGAATTCCATTCCAGTAATTTTTTCCTCAATGAGTACACGTTTTTTTTTACCGCGTTCAACGTAGCATGCTTTTTTAAGTGCTGATTCAAGGTCGTCGATAGAATTGATGATAGAAATACCAATGCTAGAACCTTCATTAGATGGTTTTACTACGTAGTTGTTGCTGATATGTGCATTGATAAGTTTTTGCAGGATGTTATTTTTGTATTGTTCAAAATTATCTATTTGATGTGGTTCCACAGCAATGTATCGTGGTGTGGTAATCCCTGCATTATGCAGAAAAGTTTTTTGGGCAATTTTATCCATGCGTAGTGCACTTGCAAACACCCCTGAACCTACATAAGGAATGTCTAAGATCTCAAGAAAACCCTGTAAGGTGCCATCTTCTGCATAGCGGCCGTGTTGTGCGATGTAGATAAAATCAATATATTTTTTAAGATCATCCCATGCAACATATTCGGCTTGTCCTGCAAGTCTATGTTCAAAATCAGTTGTTTTACCTCGATGTAGAAAATGCCACGGTAACACATATATTTTTGAATCAGTTTGAAAGAGTGGAATTACGCTGTATCGTGTAGTATCTAAATGATCACAAATTGTTCTGCCAGAATTAAAAGATACTTCTTTTTCAAGTGATTTGCCGCCCATAAGGACGCCAACGCGTAATTTTTGCATAACGTACAAACCTTGTTGTTGTGAAACTTTAATGGATTATCGCGTTATTATCCTACCGTTTTGCATCAAACTGGTAAAGAAGTGAATATGTCCAAGAATGGCTCAGTGTTTAATTCTTCTTCATTTTCAGCAAAAGATATATATCCATAAATTGTTCGGTTATCGATATACTGTGGAATATTTTGTTGGCGTGCACAGTCGCTAAAGATAACGTATTCATATCGTGCTGATTCATCATTGTAACACATTTTGTTGAGTATTTCGTGACGAATAAAATAGGTGCAATGAACAACAGCAACTTCAATAATTCCCATAATTCTTTGTTCGAGTATATCGTAGTAGAGCATAGATGGTGTGTAGTAACCATTATCATCAACAATATCATGATAATTGGAATAATAGCGCTGTGAATCGCAGCGCAATAGTGGTGCTACAATGGGTAAATTTGTTTTGATTAGACTCTCAAGTGTATCTGGGTAAATAAAGTTATCGCAATCTGCTACAAAATAGTGAGAATTATTTTTGTAAGCCCAATCTACAGAAGCTTGCCTAATATCACCGAGTACCTTAAATCGAGTATAATTCCATTCATGTTGTCCAAATTGTTCAACTGGTGCTGCAACATCTGAGTCATCAAAATATATTTTTGCGTATCTTTTTCCCATACGTGCAATCCAATCGCGTAAAATTTGTACTGTATCATCATTGTTATTATTAGTGCGGATATAGAGATATGTTTGGTTGGCAGGCCATGTTTGTTGTTCCAAACAAGAGAGATACAATGGGAGTGTGTGAGCTTTATCCTTAGCAAGAATTGCTATTGTGACAAATTCGGTTGGTTTGTTTTTTGCGTATCTTTGTGTTATCGAGTATGTGCTAGTGCTGAAAAAAATTAACGATATAATGAGTTGTTTGCAATGAGATATTTTCATTTTTTCTCCACAGGAACGTCCGATATCGTTTTATCCCCATGTTTCATTGCATTTCACACGGGGACCCCGGCGGAGAGTAACGGAGCTGGGGATAAAAGGAAACGAACAAATAATGTTGTTTAAATTTTACCGTAGTATAGTGTGCAAAAATTTGTTTTGTCAAAATGCACAATTTGTTTTGTTGGCAACATGATGGGCTGATGGTATGCTTTTTATATGACATAAATCATTTATAAAAGGTGCTTGATGTGGCAAAGAATGACATTATAGGGAATCTTGTTTGGCTTGATCTTGAAATGACTGGATTGAACATTGCACATGATGTTATTATAGAAATTGCGAGTGTAATCACTGATGGTAATTTGAATGTGATTGCGCAAGGGCCTTCATTTATCATTAATCAACCAGAAGAAAAACTTGCTGCTATGGGTAAATGGTGCCAAGATCACCATGGTAAAACAGGGTTAACTGATGCAGTACGCCAATCAACAATTAGTTTGGAGCAGGCAGCAAGAGAAACTCTTGCCTTTATTAAACAACATTGTCCAATTCATACTGGTATGTTAGCAGGTAATTCTGTGTGGCAGGATCGTGTTTTTTTGGACAGATATATGCCAAGTATTACTCATTATCTGCATTATCGCATTGTTGATGTTACGAGTATCAAAGAATTAGTGCGACGTTGGTATCCTCAAGATAAAAACATTGAATATAAAAAATCTGATATGCATCGTGCATTGAGTGATGTGTATGAATCAATTGCAGAGCTAAAACATTTTCGTAAACATTTTTTTCTAACCCCAGCCTCGTAAACTGCGCCGGGGACTCCTGTTTAAAAGAAATTCTTTTTTTGGATGCCAGATTTATATCCCATCCTCATTATTCGTATGGGGACCCCAATGAAACAAAGTGAAATGGGGTAAAAGGTTGGGCTAAAGCGGGTTCGGAGTAAAATAAATTGAACTCGAATAATTTTTCTTATTCACTTGTTGATACAACTGCGCAATGTGCGCAAAATATTTAGCTTTGATATAAATCTTGCGGCTATGTATCTCTTTTATTTTTGATACCGGCGGTTTGGCAGGTCCGAGAATACTCACTTGTAAATCTGCTTTTTTTGCATACGCATGCAAGTAATCAATCAAGTTATTTGTATCAGTTTCCAATTTTTTTTCATTGATGTGTTTAATTTCCAATTCTGCAAAGCGAGCTGCGGGTGGATACCCTAATTCTGTGCGCATGCTCATTTCTGCTGCATAAAACTGAAGGTAATCAATTTCATTTAAATGGTTAAACAATGTATGTTCTGCCATTGTTTGAATAATAACGGTGCCTGCTTTTTGACTTCTACCCGCGCGGCCTGCAACTTGGATTAGTTGTTGTAGTGCAGTTTCAGCTGCATTGTACACCGGAAAGCCCAAGTGCAAATCTGCCCACAACACACCAACAAGGGTAACATTAGGAAAATGAAAACCTTTGGTGATTGTTTGTGTGCCCACTAAAATATCAATTGTCCCAGACGTCATATCAGCAATTGTTTGTTGCCATACCTTTTTTTTGGTTGTGGTATCCATATCAGCACGTGCAATCTTTGCGTGTGGAAACATTTTTTCCAAAATGGTAACCACTTTTTGTGTACCAATTCCTTTTTTTAAGAAGTTATCAGCACCACCCTTGCATCCAGGGCATGCCTTAGGCAACATGTGCGCTACTCCGCAATAGTGGCACATAAGTCGATCGTCTTCGTGTAATGTTAAGCTGACAGAACAGCTGGTGCATGAAAATATAAATGTGCAGTTTTTGCACTGCACAAAAAAACTAAAACCTCGGCGGTTGATAAAAATAATCGTTTGTTCGCGGTTTGCCAGACGTTCTTTTATTGCTGCTTCAAGTTCTTTACTGATCCAAAATTGTTTTCTGTTTTTATTTTCTGTTAAAGAAACAATGTGCACCGCAGGCAGTACCCCAGAGAATCTTTTTTTGAGTTGAAAGAATGCCCATTTTTTTGTTTTTACGTTGTGCAATGTACTGATTGATGGTGTTGCTGATCCGAGCATAATGGGAATACGCGCCGCCTGCGCACGCATAATAGCAGCTTCTTTGCTGTTTATTTTTGGATGTTTTTTTTCTTGATACCCAACTTCATGTTCTTCATCAACAATAATAACGCCAAGATTTGGAATGGGCAGTAACACAGGTAAATGTACACCAATTAAAATCATTGCAGTTTTGTTGTTGAGATTGTTCCAAATGGTGTTTTTTTCTTTTGGTGTTTTGCCTGAATGAAAGCCATAAATAGGCATATTAGGCAACTCAGCCTTGAGGCGATTTTCAAACGCAATAGCAAGCGTTACTTCTGGCAGCAATAATAAGCTTGTTTTGTTTTGGCTCAGTGCATGTAAAAAAATATGCTTGTAGACTTCAGTTTTACCAGATCCCGTAACGCCGTGCAATAATGTTGGTGTATAGTTTTTTCCAATATGTGGGGTGATAAAATAGCACACCTTTTTTTGTTCATCGGTGAGAACAACAGAACTTTCTGTTGAATGAATTATTTTTTCATCATCACTAATGAATAATGTATCTTCTTTTTTGTTCACTAAAAAATGATGAATACGTTTGATAAAATGAAGAGACTCAATCTGGTAATAATCGCCTAATGTTTTTAAAAAGGCGAGATAATGTTCGTCGGCTGGAAGCGGTTCAAGACCATGAATGTTTTTCAGTTCAAACGCAAGATTGTGTGGTTTTGTTCGGTGCTCATCAATCACTAGAGCAGGTATAATGCGATCGCGTACTGGTACTTGTACAATAAACCCTGTTAAAGAGCCATAATTGCGATCTTGTGGTACAGCATACCACAGTGGTTCGGGTAATCCATTTAAAAGTCTGACGCGAATAAACATAGTTTTACTATACAAAAAAATGGTTATTTTTGTAAGAGTAATTAAGTATAATAACAAGTAATGTACGATATGCAGTTGCTGTGAAAGATATAATTTTATGATAAGTATTCAAGATTCTCTTAATCGTATCGACCAAAAAAAGAAAAAATTAGACGCTGCGCGACCTTTACCTGTGGCGCTCGTGAACAACCTACAAGAATGGTTTGCAATAGAGTTTACGTATACATCCAATGCTCTAGAAGGTAATACGCTTTCGATGAGTGAAACTGCAATGGTTGTTGAAAAGGGTATAACAATTGCAGGCAAAACCGTGCGTGAACATCTTGAAGTAATTAACCATGCACAAGCGATTGATTTTATTAGAGAACTCGCGCAAAAAAAACACAATGATGTAAGTCTTGACGATATTTTAGCTATTCATAAAATAATTCTGCAAAAAATTGATGATATGCATGCGGGAAACTTTCGTAAAGTTATGGTCAGAGTGGTAGGTTCGGCAACAGTATTTCCTAATCCAGCAAAAGTCCCTTTTCTGATGGTAGATTTTATGAGTTGGCTACACAGTGCAACAGAACATGCGGTTATTATAGCAGCGCTTGCTCATTATAAATTGGTTACAATACATCCATTTGTTGACGGGAACGGTAGGACTGCGCGATTGTTAATGAATTTATTATTGCTGCAACAGGGATATCCGCTTGCAATTATAAAAAGAGAAAAACGTGCTGAATATATTGCTGCAATTGAATATGCTCGTCAGACTGATGATTTTACGCAATTCTATACAGTAATAATTGAAGCTGTTGAATATAGCTTGGATAGTTATTTAGAAGCTATTGAGCAATCAGAATTGTCATAAAAACCTAATAGTGTCGATTGTGTTTTTTGTTATTTGACTTACCATTATGTGCATAACATTTGAAAAGAATTGTGAATAATATGAGCATATCACAATATGCTGTGCTTGAAAAAATGTGTGACGAGACAGAATCTTTGCAACGGAAGTTATCGTAGTCTATGATTGGTGCATATGAATCCAACAACAAAAAGCAAGAACTAAGGCAAGAGTTCCACCACTTAACCATTTAAAAAATCGCATATGCCTTATTTCATTTTTTAAAGCTTCTAATTCTTGTTTCTTTGTCTCAGGGACTAGTTTTTTTATCTTATGGGACGTTTCCAATATGAGTATTTTCTCAGAGTTTTTTATTGCTCGATTGCTGATGCTTTCTACTGTTGTTTTTAAGCCTGTTAAAGAAGCGAGGATATTTGTGTAGCTTTGTAGAATTTCAGGTAATAAGATTTCTTCATCCTGAGATTCTTTTTCCAGTTGAAGACTATTCAATAATCCTGAGATATCTGATGCATGGGATTCCAAAGTTTTCTTAAAATTTTCAATATCAATGTGTTGAGATGCTAAAAGAGAGCTATGTGCTGCTCTATCGGTGATACACTCATTGAGGTTAGTATTAAGGTTTTCTATGGAGGTTTCATGTGATTCTGTTAGTTCACCATATTGTATGATAAGATTCTCTAGAGAAATCATTCTGTTATCCAATGATTTGTGTTGCTCTTTTAGAGTTGCCAAGGAAGAGACGAGGTCATTCTGGTTAGCAATTCGTTTTTGTTCTGCTGTTTGATAATCTTCATAGTTTTTGCTTATTATTGTAACTTTATCAAACAAGTCTCGGCTTGTTTTCAAAAAATTTCTATCTGCTTCTGAATCGGTTAGAACAACCGTTTCGATTTGGTGAGTAGAGGGATTTGGCGGTGTTTCCATTATTTACTACTCTCTTTTTTTTATTTTTTTAAGATTTTACAAGCGTGGCAATCCTGCTTGATGGCGATATGCAGCTGTTTCTGCTTCTATAAGTGTACGCTGCATATACGATAATTTTGGTTCAAGAATACTATCTTGTTCTGCAAGTGCAAAAAGAACAATATCACGTGATGTAAGATCATTTCTAATGCCTGCAAAAAACGATGCTGGCATATCCGTTGCAGTAAGTTCTATAAAATAACAGTACCGATTAAGTAATGTTAAATGTAGGTCTTCTAGGTCATTAGTATCATCAATAATGTTGTATTCAAGAAGTGTTGCAAGTTGCTCAGCAATGCGTTTGGTAGTTAACCATGTTTTTTCCTGTGCTGTCGGATCCCAGATTAATTTACTTAACGCAATTTCACAAAATCTGATAACACTGTGGCGGAGTTGTTCTTGAGTCATTTCTTCTTGAGCAATAGTCACAATATTGGTACTAATGTTTTTTAAAAACGTATTGGGGTCTTGTCTGAATGAATCATATTCTGTACTAAATTTTGAAAAGAGGACATTGTTGACTGTTGCCTTAAAGCGATCAACAAATGCTGCGTCATAAAGCGCTGAATTGCTTATATATGCACGTGATGCTGGTAATGTAAAATACGGTGCAAGTTGTGCGGGTAGATTTTCTAACAGTTGTGAAAATGCAGAAGCATTTACGTACTGAGAGCGTTTTAACAGATTAGAAAATGATTTTACTACTGAGCGTAGGTAGACTGGAGGTTGGTTATTTGTTGTACCAAAACTGAGCAGTTGTGAAAAATGTGAGAAATCGTTCGGTAGAATTTCTTTTGCATATTCAGGAGTTTTCAATTCCTGCTGGAGGGATATAATAAGATCGTTTTGATTTTGTAGTGCTGTATCTTTTTCTTGAAAAGAGCGCTCATTTATACTATGAATGGAAAGAGTGTATAATAATAACAATATAGTTAAACAATGCATCATGGTTTTAACTCCCGATAAAATGGTAAACAACCTCAATTGGTTTTCATGGTATCACAAAGATATTTGATTGATCAATGAAATAATAATGTTGCTGAGGAATCTTTTATGGCGTTATATTCGTACGAGGCGTTTTCAAAAGATGGTAAGAAGGTACATGGTGTTGTAGATGCACCATCAGGAGAAGCCTTAAAAGAACAATTAGCACGACAAGGTTTGTTTCCTATCAAAATTGAATTGACCGGAGGAACTTCAACAGCTGGTTTTTTTAAACGGCTGTTTGAAAGAAAAATAACAATCAAGGATAAAATTCTCTTCTCAAAACAACTCGCTATTCTTTTAAAATCAGGCGTTCCTATTTTGCAAGCAATAGAATTACTTATTGAGCAATTTGAAGGCGGCATGAAAAATATGCTTGTGCGTATTAAAGATGATGTTAAAGAAGGAACATCATTAGCCGATGCGCTGGGTAAATATCCAAAAGTATTTGAAAAAATCTACATTCAGCTGGTGCGCGCGGGTGAAGCTACCGGTAAATTAGAAACAATTCTTGAACGATTGACGGTGTTTTTGGAACGTCGAGAAGCAATCACCAAAAAGGTAAAAAGTGCTATGCAGCAGCCAATTATCCAGTTGATTGTTGCAATTGGTGTTGTGGGTGTTTTGGTGATGAAAGTTGTGCCAGATATGGCGAAAAATTTTACATCACAAAAACAAGAATTGCCATGGCCGACACAATTTATTTTATCGACATCTGATTTTATGATAGATCATTTTATAGCTATCATAGTTGGCATAATTTCTGTTATTGCACTGTTCAAATTTTGGAAATCAACATCCGCTGGTGGAAGACAGTATGATCAACTCAAATTACGTCTTCCTTTAATAAAAAGTCTTTCTCAGATGAATGCAGTGGTGCAGTTTAGTTATACGCTGGGATTATTGCTTGAAGGTGGTGTTAATATCGCCGAAGCGCTTGATATTGTAGTTAATATTATTGATAACCGTGTGCTTGCAGAAAGCTTGCGTAAAGCACGTGATAATATTGTTAAAGAAGGTAAAATTGCAGAATATTTGCAGCAGACAAAAATGTTTCCACCAATTGCTATTTATTTGATTAAAACCGGTGAACAAACTGGTCAGCTTGATACAATGTTGCTGACTGTTGCTGATAACTATGAAAAAGATTATGTTGAATTAATCGATACGTTAACAGGTTTAATTTCACCAATAATGTTGCTTGCGATGGCAGGCATTGTTGGTTTTATTGTGATGGCGGTTGCAATGCCAATGTTGCAGCAAATGCAAAATATAGGTTAAAACAGTTTACTTTATGTAAGGAGTATGTATGGCGATTGCACTAAAAAATACCCGTTCGGGCTTTACGTTGATGGAATTGATGATTGTTATCATGATCATAGGCCTTTTGGGTGGTGTTCTTGCACCTGCAGTAAATAATGCTCTTAAAAAGGCAAAAAAAGGAACATGTAAGACAATGTTGTTAAATCTTAAAATTGGAATTAGTCGGTATCAAGGTGAAGTTGGTCAGATGCCAGCAACATTGAAAGATTTGATTAAAAAGCCAAGTGGAGAGCGTGTGAAAAAATGGGATGGCCCATATTATGGTGAAGAAGGAATAGACGCGGTTCCTGAAGATCCATGGAGCAATAAATTTCATTACAAAATAACGCCGCCGCCAGCCAAACATCCTTATGAATTACTTTCCTATGGTCCTAATGGTAAGGGTTCTCCAAAAGATGAGTGGATTAGTGTTTGGGATTAATATAAAAAGTGGTTTCACTTTATTAGAACTACTAATAGTGATTGCAATTATTGGTATTTTAGGTTCAGTCCTTATGCCAAATTTTCAGCGAACAACGCCGCGCTATGAACGAGAACTGTTTATAGCGCGGTTCAACACTTTGATACAATTTGGTTGGCAGCAATCATTAATAACGCACAAAATACATCGTATTAATGTTGATGTTGGTAAAAAATTAATTACTCTTGCGGCAGATTCCGGCGAAAAAGATCGTTCAGGAGAAATTGTTTTTAAACCGATTCCAAATGCCGTTGAAGATACATCATGCACTATACCTGATCAAATTCTTATCAAGCAGTTTTTTATTGAAGGGTTTGATATGATGGCAAAGTTTGCACGAAGTAAAACCGCATCAGTGTGGTTTTACATTATTCCTGAAGGTATGGTGCAAAACGTGGTGATTAATTGTAATGATACAAAAGATGTACGCGATAATCATCCGCGACCAGTAGGATTGGTACTTAACCCTTTTAGTGCACAATTTAAAACATATGATACATTTCAAAAACCATAAACGTGGATTTACGCTTATTGAATGTCTTCTGGCAATGATGATTACTGGATTGGCTCTTACTCCAATTTTTATTCTGCATAGTATGATAATGCAGCGGGTTGGACGTTCATCAAGAAAGTATGATTTTATTGTATTGTGCAAAAATGTGTTATATGAAGCTCGTCAAAAACAAGAGCCCGAAGCACAAAGTTTTTCGTTTGAAAAAAAGGAAGTTGATTTTGATACAACGCTCACCTATTCTCTTGAAAAGGGCATAGATCAAAAATCATCGCTGGCATTATTGAGTGGTTTGCATAAAGAGGTAGTGAACATTTCCTGGACTGAAGCCGGACAAAAAAAGCAAGAACAATTGGTAACATTTGTCTATAAAAAACCAGAGCAAAAGAAATCATGAAGTATAGCGCAAGTCATAAATATCACTCGATTTGCAATTTTTCTTTTATGAAGGGGTCCCCATGTGGAGAGAAGCGTAACATGGGGTTAAAAGGTTTTATGTTAATTGAACTTATCGTTGCAACATTAATTGCTTCTCTCATTGCAGGTATTTTACTGATGGCATTATCTCAAGGAAATCGCTCTCAGCTATCAATAGACAATATGATTGATGTTTCTGAGCGTATTGGCATTGTTACTAATCAGTTAGAAAAAGATTTAGCTGGTGCGTTTGTACCAACACAAGCAGAAGAAAAAAAGACAGCAGATGACGGTGTTGCAAAAGCTGATCAAAAAAGTGATGATGAAAAAAAATCGTCTGATAAAAAAGATGAACCTGCGCAAAAAAGCGCCGATAAAAAAGAACAAAAGCCCATTGAAAAAATATTTTATAACACAAACAAAGATGGCATGCTTGATACGCTAACGTTTGTTACCAATAACCCGTTAGTGGTTTTTGTTGGTAAAGATGTTGGTGTGGTAAAGCCAAAAGTTGTTCGTGTGCAATATACTTGCAAACCGGAACCAGAAAAAAAAGGTTCTTATGCACTCTTCCGTCAAGAAAGCATGGAGCTTGACCTTGCAGAATATAAAAACGTGCGACCGTATGAAGTTATTGGGGGTATCAAAAGTTTTACTGCCACGTTTACTGCACGTATTGAAAAAAAACAAGAACAAAAAGCTGCGCAGAATGAAGCATCTCAAGAAAAGCCCAAAATATCGTATGAATATAAAGTGCTCAAAGAGTGGGTAAGTGAACAAAAGAAAGATGCTAACAAACAAGAAGATAAAGATAAGCCAGAATTTCCGCGTATTCCGCATAGCGTTGAATTCAAGATAACGTTGTGGGATAAACAGGATAAAAAAGATACAGAGTTTACGATAGTGTGCGAAATTCCTGTTGATTCAATACAAGCACAACAAAAAGACAAAAAAGAACCAGCACCACCAAAAAAAGATGAAACAAAGCAACCAGCTCCAGGTAGCAAACCAGCGCCAGGAGCGCAAGGTAAACAGGGCAATTCACAGGAGGTTGTTGTGTATAATAGTATTGAATCGTTAACAAATACACTGAATAATTTAACTAAGTTGTTGAAGCAAATGTAATTTATGAAATTAAGTGAAAATTTATTTTTAATTGTTCGTAACGTGTCTTTGCTAATATCATCCTATCCGCTCGTCCTGAGTGTTTTCTTACCCCATGTTCCATTCCATTTCACACGGGGACCCCGGCGTAGAGAAGCGAAGCTTAGCCCTATACTTCACTCCGTTCCGTCTGGGGACCCCAATGAAGAGAAACGGAGTTGGGGATTAAAGCTGGGGATGAAAAATGTATCGAAGGATGATAAGAAAAATAGAGCAAAAGAATTAATTTATAGGAATTACCCTTCGATACACCCCTGTGGGGCACTCAGGGCGAGCGGAACTGGGATACTTCTTAGAAGTGTGGGATATGCATGTTTAGGATGAATGACGAAGAAACTGGTACGAATATGAGAAATATACAAAACAATCGTGCCCGTCCCGGTTACATCATGATTTTCACATTGCTGGTCATTGGAGCAGCAATGATGGTAGTGACATATGTGGGACATCGCGGTTCTTATTATCTGCCTTTTTCGCACATGATATTTGAGCGTGAAAAGGCAAAAATGTTAGCCATGGGTGGTGTTCAGGTTGCAATTGCACAATTGGCTCAATCTCCTCAAAAAAAATCCTCCTCCGCCAAGGCTTCGGCGGGTACGTCAGAGAATAAGCAAGCTAAGGAAGATAGTCCTGAAAAAGATTTATTATCTCGCATATTGCCAACACTGAATCGTTGGCAAGAATTTAAATTAGTGGAAGCTGTTGATGGTGTTGATGGCACGATCAGTATTTGTTTGATGTGCGAAGATGGAAAAATTAATCTAAACCGTATCATCGATTTTAAAAAAAATGCATTTCGTGGTAGTGAAAAATCCGGGTGGAAAGCGATTATGCAGGAAATATGTAAATCTATTGAACGTATGACTAAAACGGGAGACCTGTTCCCTGCATTTGAAAAGATAGTAAAAGAGGCAAAAGTTCCTTTTAATGATGCGACAGAATTAATTACAAGAAAAGAGTTTAGTCAGTTTAAAGATATTCTGTTTTATCAACCACCAACAACAAAAAAACAAGATACTATTTATTTAACAGATATTTTTACGGTATGGTCCAGTTCGGATAAAGTTGAACCGTGGCTTTTCTCAGATTCAATAAATGGATTATTTGGATTGCCACGAGTAGAAGTTGATGATATAAAAAAAAGAAAAGAACAAGTTGAAGGTTGGGTAAAAAATTTTAAAGAGCGATCCAATTGGCAACAGGATTGGCAAACAACTTTGGTGCCGGTGTATGGGAAAGAGTTGCGGACTTTGCCTAAAAATATAGACTCAGTGCTGAGCACCACTTTTGCTCCACGATTTTTTTCTGTTCTTGTTCATGGAAAAGTTGGTGAAATAACACAAATTGTGTATGCAATTCTGGAAAGAAATAAGCGTTCACAAGGAGATACTGTTGAATATGATGTTGTAATAAAAAAATTATATTGGCTTTAAAAAAAATCCCACTCTTTTCTTCACCGGGGTCCCCCGCGTGAAATGAAATGTAACGTGGGGTATAAGGAAATTAGTTTGCAAGGTAAAATAGAGACGCGTGTTGGAATCTTTGTTTTAATAGCACTTGCCGTTTTTGGGTATATGGGCTTTAAAATTGGAGCATTTCGCTTTGATCGCGCACAATATACAAAATATATTTTATATTTTCGTGATATTTCTGGATTATCACGTAAAGCGGCGGTAAAAATTTCGGGTGTAAAAGTAGGATGGGTTGAAGAAATTAAACTTATTCCAGGAAGTGATTCAAAACTTGACGCTAAAGCAGAAGCTATTGTAATGGTTTCGGAGAACTTTCCTTTGTATCAGAATGCTTGTGCCGTTGTTCGTCAGGATGGTCTTTTGGGACCAAAATATGTAGACCTTGTTCCAGGTGATGCATTATTACGACAGCTACACGAAGGTGATTCGTTACAAAAATCAGGAGTTGATCCGGTAGATCTTGATGATTTATTCCGCGAATTTAAAGAAATTGCTGGTAATGTTCGTGAAGTAAGTGAATCGTTCAAAGAAGCATTAGCAGGACCACAAGGAGCTGATCAAATTAGATCTTTTATTACTAATTTAGACAATGCAGCAGAAAAGTTTTCTACAGTCACCAATGTAATTGAACGATCATTTGTGCGTAACGAAGCAAATATTGACGCATTCTTAGCAATTGGTGCTAACGTACAAATGTTATCTGATAGATTGGACAACAATGTATTCCCATCATTCCAAGATAGTATCGAAAAAATATCCAATGTGTTTGATCGTGATTTTGGACGTATAGCATCTCGTGTTGAAGCGACAACAGAAGCGCTTGAAGAAGCAGCAGCACAAGCGCGTGATGGATTGAGAAACGTCAGTTCTGTTGCAGAAAAAATTGATGAAGGAAAAGGACTGCTGGGTAAACTTGTCAACGAAGATGAAACATATCGTGATCTTAAAGTTGCTGTATCAGGATTTAAAAATTATGTAAGCAAGCTTGATCGTTTACAAATAACATTCGATACGCATTTTGAATCAATGCACCGTCCGGCGGAAAATTATCGCTACGAAGATTCAAAAGGATATTTTGATATTCGTATTCACCCGAATGAAGAACATTTTTATGTAGTACAAATAACAAGCTCTGAGCATGGTTTTGCATATCGTAGAGATAAAGAATACGTGTATACAAACGATAATCTTGATTTTATAGATCCCGCAAAACAATTTAATCCACCCGCAGCAGTAGATGCGCGACCTCAATTATTGTCCGATAATCTCTACGAAAATACGCTTGCGTCTGAGGATAAATTAAAACCAGTGTACCGACAACAAAAATTGTGGTTTGATCGCAATGCCATTAAAGTTGGTTTGCAGTTTGGTAAAATATTTGGCGATCTTGCATTGCGGATTGGCTTGATGGATGGTTTTGCTGGAATGGGTGCCGATTATGAATTTCCACTTAAAACTGATAACTTCCGTTGGGTAACAACGTTTGAAGGATTCGATTTCCGTGGTTTTAACCGTAGAGGTCCTACTAAATTCCACCAAGATAAACGTCCACATTTGAAGTGGCTCAACAGAATGTTTTTGATGCGTAACATTTACTTCACTTTTGGTGCCGATGACTTTATCAGTAAACAAAACGCAAATGCATTCGTTGGTATTGGTATGCGATTTGGTGATGATGATGTAAAATATGTTCTTGGCAGTCTATCCGGTGCAAGTGGATTGATGAAAACGTAATTATATTGAGTAAAGTAATGAGGGATTTTTAGTGAAAAAGTATAACTATATTTTGTGTGCAATTTCTGTGGTTTGTTGTATCAATATAGCCGAAGCAAAGATAAGCTTTGAATGGACACCAGAACAACGTCAAAGGGCTAAAGATACAGTAATACAAAAGGGAACAGAAAGTGTATATAATCCTGCAATACAGGCTAAGGCAATAGGCTATATTCTTTATAGCGATAAAAAATTCGCAGCGAGATATGTTCAGCATGCTCAGTTTTACGCGAAGAAAAAAGAGAGAGATTGGGTAAATGATAATCTTATTGACCATCTTGCGTATCCAATCGTTGATCATGCGGTCGGTAACGCTATGGCTATAATCAATAAAGCTGAGGCTGTTAATGCAATTACCGATAATATTTCTCACAAAGAAAGAGAATTTATAGCAGATAATGTTCAGTTAATTGTTACGGCTGGTTTAATTACAGTAGGTCGTAATATGCTCGGAGAAAAAGGAGCTACGCTGGATGGCGAAAAATTTGGTAAAGCTTGTGTGGCACAAGTTACTTGTGATGCAGCAGATAAATATATAGTTCAGCCTTTAGTAAAATCTTATATAGGCAATGACAATTCTTGGAAGGCGATGCTCTTGAGTTCTGTAAGTAATTATGTACTTTCAAGCATTATCATAGGTGAAGTTGACAAGATTTAAATTTTGTTTGATGACATAAAAAGAAGTGCGCAGATCCTTGATGATGTAAGGATCTGCGCACTTCTTTTAAAATTTGTTATCTACCTGTCATCCATTGCCACCACGTTTGTGCTTTTGGTGTGGGGACTTGAACTGGCGTTGTTAATGTTTTTTGTTGCGGTATCACTATTGCAGGCTGTTGCACTGGTGCTGATGCTGGCTGTGATAAAGCGCTTGGCTGTGGTAAAGAAACTTTTGGTAATGAGCTTCTTAGGTACATTGTAACCATGGTTTGAATATCAGTTGGCAGTCCTTGAAATTCTTGTCTGGTATCGAATAATAGTGGTGTATTGCTTAATTTTGCCATATAAAGTTGGTATAAGAAATGCGCCTGACTGAGATTGAGATTGTTTTCTATTTTTGCAAACGTAGCACGTTCTTTATCGCTAAAAGATGTCCACAAGATGCAGTTGCGATTATTTGCATCATCAGGGCCTATTATATTGAGAAAATTTGAATCCATTTCTAACAAATTGTGGTCTGCAATGAATGTGTGTATTTCTTTTCCGGTACGAGTATTCCATAGTTTTATGGTGCATTTTTCTTCAACTTCAGTAGGACTAGAATGTGATTGAATGCGTTTTCCATCAGAACTAAACTCAACTTCAGTAAAGTTGCTAGGATGGTCTAATGTACGCAGTTGTTCTCCGGTAATAGCATCCCATACAATTATATTTTTGTCGCCCTGTCCTGCTGAAACAATCATCGTGCTATCTGGACTAAACCGCATAGAACTTATTTGGCTTTGCTGCCCATCGAGTGTATGTAATACTGTTTGCGTTGCGACATCGCGCACAGATATGACATCGGTAGTGCCCGGAGAGACAGTGAGCATTTTTGTTCCATCAGAATTCAGTTCTATCTTGGATAAAATAATATTATTAAACTGTGTTATTTGCTCTCCTGTTCTTCCGTTCCAAATAAAAATAGTTTGAGCGGTAAAGCCATAGGCAATAATTTTTGTTCCATCGGTACTGTAGCTTGCATTGTAAATTCTTTCAGTAGGACCATCGAGCTTTTTGATTTCTTTACCCGTGCCAAGATCATACAGAATGAGATTCATTTCGGATCTTACCAATACAGTGTTGCCACTAGGATTAAGTGTAAAATCTGGATAATTTTGTTTTATTTCATGTGTTGCAATTGTATTTCCTGTTGCGCTGTCAGCAATCAAAATATATGCTTTTTCTTCATTTTGTTGATTGTCATCGTGACCAACTGCAGCAACAATTCTTTGTCCATCGCTACTAAATTGTGCATTGTTGACATTGGTATCAGGTAGATTATCGAGTATTTTAATAGGGCGGCCAGTTTTAGCATCCCATAAGACAAGTATTTCTTTTTCTGGTGAATTAGGTTGTTTATTCTGATCGTTATCATCACTAGCATTAAAGAATTCTTGCATATTGAGAGAGTTTTGGGTTGCATTGATAAGAATTTTACTGCCATCGTTATTTATAGCAACAAACTTAATATCGCCTTGCGTAACAGTAAACGTTTTTAATTTTTTTCCGGTTTGACCATCCCAGGTAATAAGATTATCACGTTCACCTTCTGAGCTTGTCACTGCTACTTTGCCGTCTTTACTAAATTCAACATTGACTAGTTTGCCTTGATGACCTGCCAGAATAGTTGTGTGAAGAATATTCTTCTTGAGAATTTCATTTTTTAGGTAATCAACTACAGGGTTAATGATCTGCGGTACCATCAGATGTTTTTGCATATCAGTAGGCAAAAAGTAGGATCCAAGGAATGCGGATAATGTGTGAGCTTTAACTTTTCCGGCAAGAGAAATAAGATTACGCAATTGACCAGGACCAACGCTTTTATCGGTAAGGCTTTTTTTATACTCTGGTTCTAGGCTTGCATAGTATTGATCAAATTGCCCAGCAGCTATTTTATCTAGAGCGGTGGAAAGCAATTCTAGTTCAGCTTTAGTCAGCATAGATGCATCGATTGGATTTGTTTGGCTATTTTTATCTTTTTGGGAAGAGAAAAGAGATTTGAGCGTTTCTGTTTCGTCTATTTTCCACTGCGGGAGCATCATTACTTCATTGTCATTGGTGCGTATCCATACAGAAGCTTCTGTGGCAGATAATGCCTGGGCTCTTATTTTTTGACGGAACACTGCTTGCCGTGCTGCAAGATAGCGTCTTTGCTCAGGGGTTAAGAAAGTTTGCGCTCGCTGAAGGGGCATTGTTTGTGCTGAAATGAGTAGGCAAAATAGGCTAATAATAGCCTTTATCCTTATTGAAAGTGTTGTTTTTTGTAATTTCATTCGAGACCCTTTAACTTTTTACCTGAACCATAAGGTTTAATATAATTGTATTATAATTTCAGATATAAATTCAACTTAATTATGATAATGATTATATAGTTCATATGGAAAGGGCTTTTTTAGAGGGAAAAGCTATAGATTCTGGTTTGTCATCCATTGTCACCACTATTCTGGCGTAGTAGCCTATACAATCAAAAAAGAAAAAAGGGAGGCATTATTATGCAACTTTTACCCCAAGATCAAGTGTTTTGGTATCTCAATACCACAAAAGCAAAACCACTGACCTCTGACATATCCACCGATGTTCTTGTTGTTGGTGGAGGCATGGCGGGCTTAACAGCCGCTCAGGCATTCCATGCAAAAGGCTATAAAGTTGTTCTTATTGAAAAAAATTATTGTGGAGCGGGAGCTTCAGGCAAAAGTTCTGGATTTATAACTCCCGATTCAGAATTATCGTTATTTGAGTTTACGCGTATTTTTGGCCAAGACACAGGAAAAAAATTATGGAACCTTATTGGTGCAGGTGTCACAACCATTGCCAACAATATTCAAAATTATAACGTAGATTGTGATTACCAAGTTCAAGATACACTTATTCTTGCAAACAGTGCACGTGCGTTTACTAATGATATACAAAAAGAATACAACAATCGTGAAAAAGCTGGTTACACAAGTGTTCTTTATTCGCACGATCAAGTGCGTTCCGTTATTGGCTCAAATAAGTATGTTGGTGGGATATCATATGATGGTACGTTTGGTATACATGCGTATAAATATTGTCTTGGTATGAAACACGTTTTGCAAGAGGCTGGTGTGCAGATTTATGAAGAAACGCCTGCGATAAACATTCAAGAAAAAAAAGTACAAACACCGCACGCAACAATCAACGCAGAACACATTGTTGTGTGCACTGATCGTTTTGAACCAGCATTGTCATCTTTGTGGGATAAAATATATCACGTGCAAACATTTTTGATGATTTCGTCGCCATTGTCTGATGCGCAGATTGCGCGTATTTTCCCGAAAAAACCGTTTATGGTGTGGGATACGGATATGATTTACCAATATTATCGTTTGACCGGAGAGAATCGTTTAATGTTAGGGGGATCAGATTTATTGTATACGTATGCAAACGAATCGCACAATAACGCGCGCGTAGCAAGAAAGTTAATGCGGTACTTCAGAGAAAAATTCCCATCCGTTAATGTTGAATTTGAATACATATGGCCGGGCATTATTGGTATCAGTAAAGATGTGTTTCCGGTAGCAGGTTTTGATGAAAAAATGTCATCGGTGTATTACATCGCGGGAACGTGTGGATTACCATTTGCAGCAGCGCTTGGTACGCATTGTGCTGATCGTATTGTGAATAACAATACGGAGTTTGATGCGCATTTTTCACCATACAGATCGTTTACACTCGGACCTGTTACGCAGAGAATTTTGGGAACACGTCTAACTTTTGCGTTATCAAACTTTTTAGCCGTTGGAAGTTTATAAAAAATTACGAATTCATCGTGTGCCAAAAATCACGTTTGGCCTTTTTACTTGGCTCTGCCATACTGCGCAATGTGTAGGAAATTTTCTGTGCTTCTATGGCACAATCAATATGAGGACGTAATCGTTGAATTTCACTACAATTATATTCAACAAGCTTTTTAATATATTCTTTTCTTTGTGGGCTATACGTGTAGTTTGCTTGTTGTGCTACATTCATCCATTCATCATATATTTTATGTGATGGATAGTGTGTTATGAGCTTATCCAATGTTTCATCAACACGTTGAAGTGCTGTAACTTGTTGAGGTGATAATTTTTTTGCACGTAGCTTTTCTACAAAACTACATGCTTTTGTAGCAAGGAGATCATGTGGCAAGCTATTTTTGTCGACTAAACTGTGCGCATGATGAAAACTATTACCCAGGTCAATCGCACAAAATCGATTACCTTCTTGAGCAAAGAAAAGATTTGCTCTACTACCGTCATTATTGTCATCGTACAAGTTGGCGGCTACATTCTGACAAAGATCATCGTTTTCAGAGATGCTTTTTAAATTTATTTTTTTAGAAAGTCCATCTTGTATATCAACATAATACGGCATATTCTGGGAATCACGTACTGCCTTTCCTGGCGCGTGTGTGTGCAATGTTGCTGTGTGTTGTAAAGATTTTCCCATAAATAGTGTGTCTTTAGGCAGAAGTATTACCTGATTAGCTGGAACACCAACGGATGCTCTCATTTGAGCTGCAAGTGTTTCATTAATTGCTGTTATTGTATCTTGATATTTCAAAACGAAATCTTTTCCATCGGCATCTTTAAAAAACTTAATACCTTTATTGTAACCACCGGTATTATGCCAACATTTTTTAGTATATTGTGTAAGTGGTTCTTTAAAAAAGGTTTGTTCGGTAGTTTGTTGTTGCTCTGCAGTAGCAAAACAAGTAACAAAAAGATGACCGATAAAAAGTAATTGTTTAAGATTGCCAAGATTTATATATGATTTCATAGTATAACCCCTTAATTTTTAAGGTTCCTTTGTATACTATAAGTCTATCAAATTGTGACAAATTGGCAATTGGCTTAAGAATAGAGTTTTCTGATCGACGTTTTCGTCATTAGCTATTCAGTTTTTGTGTGCTGGTGAGGTTATAATCTGCGAGCCATGATAAAAAGATATGTTTGATAAAAAGGGCTCTCGCAAGCATTTTTGTTGCCTGATTAATCTTATTGTCATTAGTTGGAAAGATTGGTATAAGGTGTAAATGTTTAATAATTTTGGTGGTAGTTATGTATCTCTTAATGGTATTTACTTCCCAATCTATTGCTTTGATGAAGGTAACGAGTGGATACGCAAGATCGGTTGGGTTGGTTTTATTGTAATGATGTTGACCAATAGCGAGCATTAATTCTTTTGTAAGTTCCTTTTGTGGAATTGCGCATAAATCTTCAAATGTGCTTTGGTGTTTCCAGTGTGCCCAAAACATAGTATCTAATTGATTATAATCTGCGATCAGTAACAAACTGGTAGCGCTGTACGATCCAACCAACGTACTTCCTGTAATTTTATAACGATTTTGCCAGATAAGTTGTTTTATAAGGTCTTTGAGTAAATCAAAATTTTTTTTTGTTACCGCTTCTTTTGCTGTTTGTGAAATGAGTACCATAATATCTCTTATTTTTACCCCAATTGCGTGAATGGTAGCTGTTGCGGTGGTGGTAATTATTGGACTAATTTCCACATTGTAGACAGGACTTGAAACGGGAGTATTGTTAATGGTACATCTTTGAGGTTCTTTTTCTTGTGCATGGGTAAAAAGTGGTGGTAGAAGTAAAAGAGAGAAAAAGAAAGTACGAATTTTAGATGTATAAAGCATTACATTCCCTTTTGAGTTAAATTTGTTACAAGATACTAATGTTTTTGGTTGTTTGACAAGGGTCAAAAGAAAGATCACCTTTATATTTGGAAAGAATGTGTTTAAAAGACAGGAAAAACTATGTTGATGCGATGTGTAACTTTTTTTGTTGATGAACTATTGTGGATGATGACGTGGGGTTGGTATCAGCTTACGTTGGGACTTGTTTTTACGTGGTTCATGTTTATTCTGATGGGCCGTATGCGACTTATGCCAGCATTATTTTTGACCGTAGGTTCATATGCTTTTGCAATTGTTACATATTTTGGATTTGTTTCATGTCTTTTGATTAGTTTTTTTCAATGGAAATTTATTGGTGGTGGTGTGCCTAATGTCTATTGTACTCTTGATGCATCATTAATTTTGGGTGGAATTTTATCGGTATTGCAGTGTTTGTTTTATTGTATTATTAATTACTGGCGCCCTTTTTTTGTGACACATTTTTTTATACTCTCGTTGGTGAGTAACTTATTAGCAGCATTTTGTGCATCATTTTTTATAAGATTGACGTTTTAAATAAGTTGTTATTTTATCTTTCCGCATCCTTCGATACTTTTTTGCAGACAAAAAAACTCAGGACGAGCGGAGAAAAAGAATACTCAAATTCCGCTCGCCCTGAGTGTTCTACGAAGCCTTGGCGAAGTAGAATGTATCGAAGGGTATTCCTTATTTTTTATACGGCTTACATTTTAGCCAGAATGTTTTTCGTTTCCTTCTTATAACTCTCAACCTCTGGTTGATCAAACGGATTAACGTTCAAGAGGTATCCAAGGTACATAATCTCAATCATTTTAATCTGCATAAATTGGCCAATATAGTACGCAGATTTTTCTGGCAGCTTGCACGTTACAAAAGGACGATTATCGTGAAGATATGCTTTTTTTGTACCTTCTAAAATAGCATTCATGATTGTTGCGAGTGATTTTGTTTGAATTTGTGGCACAAGTGATTCAAATTCTTGATAGTTTGGAAGTGTTACTTCCGACTTATTTTTTTCCACGTTTACAAACGTTGTAAACCTATTGTATGGTCCCGCCAAATAGAGTTGTGCAACAGAGTGCAGATCAATACTGCCAATGGAAATTGTTGGTATAACACCTGTGTTGATACGTTCGTTATTTTTGTTGAAAGCTTTTCCAAGACTTTCGGCGGATAGTTGTCGGTACCATGCACCACAGTATTCAAGTGCGACAGAAAAAAGAAATGTATCGTGAATGATATTACCACGATTGTAATGAGTTCCGATAATAGCTGCGCTTAGTGCAGCAGGGTTGGAAGCAATAGTTTTTTGTGTGCACATTGCAAAACCATTTTGAGCGCCTTCAAGTAATTTTTTACAGTCAACTTCTAAAAAACAAAGTGGAAACAATCCAACTGCTGAAAAAACCGAATATCTTCCACCAACACGGTTTGGAATGGTAAGAAGTGTAAACTCTTCTCGTTGTGCAAGTTGCCACAAAGCAGAACTGTGATCCGTTGTTGCAACTACAAATGTATGATAATTATAGGGACGGTGACTTTTAAGAATTTCAAGAAAGATTTCAAAATTGGCAATCGTTTCTGTTGTAGTGCCCGATTTGCTAATCACGTTGAGAACAATATTGTTGCCTGTTATAAGTTCGTGTTCAACTAATTGTGCAATGTCATGTACGTGGTCGGCGTCAACAGTGTCAACAAAATATACTTTAATTTCGTGTGCTTCGTTATAAAACTTTCCTCGTAATGCTTCTAGAATTGCAATGGTGCCAAGGTTTGATCCACCTATGCCAATTACAACTAATGTTGTTGGATGCAGCTGTTTTTTTTCTTTTACCGTTGCGCATATTGTTTGTAATAGTTCTGCATCAAAGGGAAGGTTTATTGATGCATAGTCGGAGTTGTAACCAGTTGTATGAGCAGCGCAAATCCGTTCAATTTCTGGCAATAGCTTATCTTGTAAGGTGTTGAGTTCACTACTGTCAACTTGGCAGGTGTGTTCATATTCAAGCACTAGAGAGTCCATTTTTATTCCTTTTAAGGGGGAGTTTTTATTGTAGCAAGAAGAATCGTAGTTCTTTGCTGAAATTATATACGATACCTCCTGTCCCGCTCGCCCTGAGTGTTTTTACATAGTAAAAATGTATCGAAGGGTACGGAATAAAACAAGTTTTATACTTATCAATTTGCCGGTTAGTTTCTTTGACCAGGCTACCTAAAACTCTCATTCTCATCCTTCGATACATTTTTGAGGACAAAAACACTCAGGACGAGCGGTGTAGGACTACTCAGAACGAACGGAGTCTTTGAGGTTTTGTCCCATTTAATGAGGGCTTTTGCGCATATCTAAACCATCCTGTATTATAAATAAGAATTATTATTAATCATAAATCTTATTAAAATCCAACAAGAAAATTTGGGTGGGGGTTTGAGGTGAAAAATAACAAGAAGTTTTTAGGTCTCTTTTTAGCAGCCCTGGTGCTGTTGCCTGGGTGCATGAGAGTATCAAGTTATACGCGTAGACCATTGCAATTATTTAAAAATTATTTTGCTTATACACAAACTGAACAAGGCATTACTGTTCGCGCAAAACAATTTAGCTGCGCAGAAAAATATTATTTTTTTGATGGACGAACTGCATTGTTGGATGACATTGAAATAATCTATCTCTCTGTTCATAACTTAAGCGGTAAACGTTATATCATTTCTCCTAATGGAATTTGTATTCCACAAATGTTATTCCATGATGTTAATGTATTGATCAAAAAAACAAATACTATTACTCGTCTTTCAGGGGCGGCTGTAAGTGGGTTTATTGCAGCTCTTCCATTTACCATTACTTCTATAGTGACGTTTCCTGTTGGAACTCCCGGTGTTGTACTTCTTCCTTTTTTAGGTGCAGCTGTTGTTGCGATTCCTTTAGGCTGTATATTCTTAGCACAAGGCATAAAATCTGCTGTTATGAATCACCGTATCAGCAAAGATCTTAAAGAAAAAACATTGCATAAAAAAGTAATAATTAAATCTGGTGGACAGTATGAGTGGCTTATTTTTGTAAAATCATCAGATTATCGACCGAATTTTACGGTAACAATGCATGAAATAGGCAATGCCAAAAATGATATTACTTTTGATGTGAATCTTGGCGAATCGTGATACCATAAAAAAATTTTCTTTTTGTTCATTAACCAATCGTTTTTTATGAGCTTATCCGAAAATTAATTAAGCTCCTATTCTGGTCAATTTCTTGTGTGCTCGTCCTGAACTTGCCCGCCGTCGCTCAAGCTATGGCGGACTGCGCCGGCCGAAGTCTTGACGAAGGCTGGTTGAAGGATATCTTCGAGCGCTCGGGGATATCCTTTTTAACCCAATCTTCACTTCGTTTCAATTGGGTACCCATTGGAAGGAACTGGAAATGGGTTAAGCTGACGAGCGCAGGGATAAAATTAAAGATTTTAGATAATTTTGAATTTTCGGATAAGCTCTATGTATAGCTAAAAATGGTAGAGGTATTTTTATAGTGAAAAGGATAATGTATGAAGTTCTTACAAGCTATCGTTTCTATTATGGTTTTTTTAAGTATTGGATCTGTAGTGGCTAGGGGAGTAGGGGGCCAACCTGCTGCAGTACCTGTACAACAGGATGTCCAGCCATCTCCATTAAAAAAAATTACTCCTGCAATTCCTGCGCCAGCAGAAAAATTGCCACCTGAAGACATAAAAAAAGTGCAGCACGTTAAAAAAACGAATGGTCCAAGGCCACGAAGGATTAACAGAACGCGTATTACGATTGTGCAAGGTGATATTACACAACAAAAAGTTGATGCAATTGTTAATGCTGTAAATGAAGATTTAAGTCATGGTGGTGGTGTTGCTGCTGCAATTGCTAAAGCAGCTGGACCAGAGTTGCAAAAATATTCTCATGCAATGCCAATAATGTCTGGCGGTAAGCGTTGCCCAACGGGTAAGGCGGTAATTACTCCAGCATTTAATTTGGAAAAAGTAGGTGTTAAGAAAATAGTTCATGCAACAGGACCTCGTGGTGATACTCCCAACAAAGAGCAGTTATTGCGCGATGCATACCTCAATAGTTTGCAAGTTGCTCAAGATAATGGCTTAAAGAGCATAGCTTTCCCTGCGATTAGTACGGCAATATTTGGTTATGATATTAATGAAGCTACGCCCGTTGCATTTGCAGCAGTGAGTGATTTTGTAAAAACACACCCAGGAGTTTTTAATGAAGTGCGATTTGTGCTTTATTCGGACAAAGATCTTGCTGTGTACAAAAAATATGAAAACATGCTGCGTGTAAAATAATAATATTGATTTTAAAAATAAGGGCGTTCTGATAATTTTCAGAGTGCTCTTATTTTATTTTCTTGGGAATGATACGAATGATGGTATCCTAAAATGTATCGATATAAATGAATTTAGATTACAAGGTATTATGTTATGACACAACTATCTCATAATGTTCCGCAAGAAGAGACAATGGTACAATTGCTTACTGTTCTATTTCCAACGGCAACGATTTACTTGTTTGGTTCTCGCGCTCGTGGAGATCATACAGAACGATCTGACATCGATGTAGCAATTGATTTAGGAAGAGAGATGGAGTTAAGAGAAGTTGCCAAAGCTCGTGGCGTGCTTGAAGGACTCAATCTTCCTGAAAAAATTGATGTGGTAGATATGCATTCAATTCCTGCAGCTATGAAAGAATTTATTTTGAAGGAAGGCGTGCTATGGAAAAATTAGAGAAAAAATATAACAACTTAGTAAAAATTCATCGGCGACTAGCTACTGCTATAGAAAAATATAAAGAGGCGTTGGCTGATGAAAATGCTGATTGCGAGACAATAGATCTCATACGGGACTCTTTGATTAAACGATTTGAATTAACGTACGATTTGCTATGGAAGTATTTACGAGAGTATGTAATTGCAGTGCGTGGAGTTGCTATTGATTCTCCTCGCAAAGTATTTCAGGAATGTTTATCTTTAGGACTTACCAATAGAGAAGAAACTGTTCAACTTGTTGATTTGATAGAAGACAGAAATTTAACCACTCACGTGTATGATATTGATTTGGCAAACAAAGTTGCCGCGGATATTCAAAAGCATCATGACGTGATTCAGGCGATTATTATGAAAGCATCGCCAAATACTCTAAAAAAATGAAGTTTGTAATACCCTCTTCTTTACAAAGAACAATACATGGTTTAGGTTAAATACTACGTAGGATTTACACTATTTTTATGCACAAGGTGCATCATAATGAATCAATTCGAAAATACTGCAAAAACTGCTTCCCCACACAACACAAAAAGTGGCTATGTCCTTGGCATAACAGGCACTATTGTTGATGTCCAATTTCCGTATGAATCTACACCACATATTCTTAATGAGCTGCATATTATTTTTCCGCAACGGAATGGCGAGCCGCAAAAAAAGGCAAGCATAGAAGTTGAACAACAGCTTGGTGATGGTGCAGTGCGATGCATAGCGATAGAAAATATTTTTAATATTACCCGTGGTTTGGAAGTTGTTGACACCGGAGCTCCTATTACAGTGCCGGTAGGTAGACAAGTTCTGGGGCGCGTTTTTAATGTACTGGGCAACCCGATCGATGGTAAACCAGCAATTCAAACAGAAGAAAAATGGCCCATTTTTAAATCAGCTCCCATATTTACCAGTATCAAAGTAAAAAATGAGATCCAAGAAACAGGGATCAAAGTTATTGATATTATGTGTCCATATATCAAAGGTTCAAAAATTGGACTTTTTGGTGGTGCGGGTGTTGGTAAAACAGTTTTAGTGCAAGAGCTCATCCGTAATATTGCTACAGAACATGGCGGTGTTTCAGTGTTTACCGGTATTGGTGAACGTACGCGTGAGGGAAATGAGCTGTGGCTAGAAATGCAACGAACAGGTGTCCTTGATAAAACGGCACTTGTGTTTGGTCAAATGGGTGAAATGCCTGGTGCACGTTTGCGTGTTGGTCTTACGGGACTTACCATGGCAGAATATTTTAGAGATAAAGAAAAAAAAGACGTACTGTTATTTATTGATAATATTTTTAGATTTGTACAAGCAGGTTCAGAGGTTTCGGCGCTTCTTGGTAGAATGCCTTCCGCTGTTGGTTATCAACCCACACTTGCTTCTGAAATGGGTGCATTTCAAGAACGCATAACAAGTACTGTTGATGGTTCAATTACTTCAATTCAAGCAGTGTATGTTCCTGCCGATGATATCACTGATCCGGCGCCAGCAACAACATTTATCCATTTGGATGCAAGCACTGTTCTTTCTCGTAAATTGGTAGAACTTGGTATTTATCCTGCTGTTGATCCGTTGGTATCTAACTCAAAAGGTTTGCAAGAAAATATTATTGGAGAACGTCATTATCGTGTTGCGCGTACTATTCAAAATGTTTTGCAGCGATATAAAGAGTTGCAAGATGTGATCGCTATCCTTGGTATGGAAGAGTTAGCGGAAGAAGACAAAATTATTGTTAAACGTGCAAAACGTATACAAAAATTCTTAACGCAACCATTGTTTACGGCAGAGTTTGCTACAGGTATGCCGGGGCGCTACGTATCACGAGAAAAGGCGATTGAGGATTTTGAAAAAATCTTAACCGGTGATTATGATCATTTGCCAGAAGAAGCGTTTTACATGGTTGGCACGCTTGAAGAAGTTCTGCAAAAAACTGAAAAATTGTTACAAGTATAAAGAGGTTTGCGCGTGAAGTTAGCAGTAGTCAGTCCGCAACATAAGTATGAATATACGGTGCAATGGATTGAAGCGCATACGCCATCTGGTACATTGATAGTAAAACCCAATCATGCGCCGATAATTCTCTCTCTTATTGCAGGTTCTGATTTTTCATTTGTTTTGGATACGGATGAAAAAAAAATAATTCGTCTTGTTCGTCCAGGTTTTTTGGAAGTAACTAGAACAAGTGCAACTGCACTTATTAGCCAAGAAGGTTAATAGCGTTATTTTTCTGGATAATTTTTTTCCTCGCGCTCACCCTGAACTTGTTGAAGGGTCAAAGCGCGCTTAATTATCCCCAATTCCGCTAAGAGCTCCATTGGGGGTCCCCATGTGAAGAGAATCGAAACAAGGGGTTAAACTGATGAGCGCGGAGAGTAATGATGAGTAAATTAATAATTATAAGTACGAAGATGTGGTCATGAAAAAAATTCTTGGCCATATCATATCCGGTTCACTGACGGAAGGTTTGGTCATTCGCATTTCTCCTGATACTTCGCTTGAAGAAATAAAAACAGGTAAGTTTGTTTCTATCAAGGGTAAATCTCATACCTTTTTTTCACTCATTACTGATCTGACGTTAGAAGTTACACATCCTGATATTTTACTGTATCCGCCCACACCAGAAGAAAAATTGCTCACATCGTTATTAAAACAACGCGACATCTATGCGACTGCTACGTTAAAACCAATGCTGATGCTTACTCAAGATGACAAACCGTCGCCGGTTAAAACTATTCCTGCTCACTTTGCAGTAGTTCACGAAGCAGATAAAAAAGATGTAGCGCTTATTTTTGGTGATGAAGCGCATATCAGTAAAAAATATTTTAGCATTGGCTGTCCGCTTGATATGGATACGCCTGTGTGCATTGATTTAGAAAAATTAACTGAACGCAGCAATGGTATTTTTGGTAAAACAGGGACAGGAAAAACGTTTTTAACGCGATTAGTATTGGCCGGACTGATTAAGAACGATAAAGCAATTAACCTTATTTTCGATATGCACAGTGAATATGGTCTGCAAGCACGTAAAGAATCGGAACATCAATCATTTGTTAAAGGGCTAAAAACATTGTTCCCTGACCGCGTTGCTATTTTTTCACTGGATCCCGATTCAACTCGTCGCCGTGGCGGCAGCCCCGATGTTGATATTGTGCTTTCGTACCAATCAATTCAGGTGGAAGATATACTGTCTTTACAAGATGAACTTAATCTCCACTCAACGGCAATTGAAGCTGCATATTTGATTGTTGCACAATATAAACAGGATTGGTTATACGTGCTACTCAATCAGGGAGAGACGTTAAAAGAATTTGCACAATCAATTGGTGCGCATCCAGAATCAATTGCTGCGTTATATAGAAAATTAAAACGCATTGAGCGTTTACCATTCTTTAAGCCGTTACACAAAGGTGCGCATGTACCGGTTATCGATCAGATGATGGAATTTATTGATAAAGGCATCAATATTGTTGTGGAGTTTGGTAATTATACTTCCACATTTGTGTATTTGTTGATTGCCAATATTATTTCTCGCCGTATTCACTCTGAGTATGTTGCTAAAACTGAAAAATTTTTGGGGTCGCAACAAAAGCATGATGAACCAAAAAAATTATTGATTACTATTGAAGAAGCGCATAAATTTTTAAATCCGCAAGCTGCACGCCAAACAATCTTTGGCGTAATTGCACGAGAAATGCGTAAATATTATGTTTCATTGCTGGTTGTTGATCAGCGGCCTTCTGGTATTGATCCAGAAATAATTTCTCAAATTGGTACCAAAATTGTTGCACAATTGAATGATGAAAAAGATATCCAGGCGGTGCTGACTGGTGTAAGTGGTGCAACAGCATTACGATCAATTTTAGCTTCTCTAGACACCAAAAAACAGGCACTATTGCTTGGTCATGCAATTGCAATGCCTGTTGTTGTTCAAACACGTGAATATGATGAAAAATTCTACCGTGCAATGGGTGATCCTGTTACTGCGCAGCATATTAATCAGTTTGTTGACGAGTTATTTTAGGGTTATTTGTTTGTTCATAGTCATTCCTATTGTATGTTGAGCTATTAGAATTACTATATAGTGTTTACGGAGCTTTGATAAGTTCTTTTGGTTTGTTTCCAAATAATAATTGGGCTTCAGTAGACATTGATGTCCGTTTGTACTCTTCAAGTAAAGTTGTTTGTTCTTTATATTTATTCATCCAATAATATGCTACAGGTGCTGGTACATAGCCATTGCGTTCTTTGCTTATTCTTTTTACTTTTTTGAGCAATAGATCATTTTTTGCTAGAGATGTTTGATATGCAACAGCGCAGAGTACTAGCTGCATCCAATTATTAGTTATGGTAAAATTTTTGGTCGTTTCACTTTGTTCTGTTACGATATCAACCATTTTTTGTTGTTCTGTTTTTATGGTGAGTATATTTGTGTTGAGCGCATCAAAAATCTTTTTTTTCTCTTCTTTTTTTTCTGATGAGTCTTTTATTGGTTGAATTACCGGTTGATGTACGCAATATTTATGAATAAGAGCACAAAGCGCAGCTCCTATGCAAAAAGATATAAAGCAGATAATTGCGTAAGGTTGCGATGGTTCAAAGCTTAATTCTTGTGGGGGCATGCAATTCAAGGGTTGTATGGTGAGAAGCGTGCACAAAAAGAGTATTAAGAGATTGCTTTTCGCATGCAAAGTGTGCATTGGATCTCCTTTTTTTTATGGTGATTTTATAATAACACTACCACCTTTATAAAAAATAAAGAAAGCAAATTGTATAGTGACAGTTTGCTTTCTTTATTTTTACTTTTTTTGTCTCACTACAAAACTAATCAAACGGTCTTTCACAAAAACCACTTTGACTACTTCTTTGTTTTCTAGCCAGTTTGCAATAGCAACTCTTGTCAATGGTTCAACAACTGATTGCTCAGATTCGCGTTTTACTTGTACGTTACCGCGATGTTTACCATTAACTTGAATAACTATTTCTACATTATTTTCATACGTATATTCTGGATTTGCGTATGACCAAGAACAATCTTGCAATTGTTTATTAAACAATTGTTCAAGCAATTCACTTGCCATATGCGGTGCCATCACAGAAAGTACAACAATCACTTTTTCTGCCGAATCACGGCTCAAGCGCATATTGTTACTTGTTACATCATTAATCCATTCCATGAATGCAGAAAGTGCAGTGTTTGGTTTGAATAAATCAATACGTTCTTGAAAATCTTGTAACAATTTATGTGTGCGGCGAGTAACTGCAATGTCTTCTTGTTCACCTTGTGGCAATATAGTTGACTGTTTAACTAAATAATCGTGCACGCGGTGTGCAAAACGTTTTACACCTTCAATACCACTATCTTGCCATTCGCAATCAAGTTCTGGTGGACCCATGAAAAGAATATACATGCGCAATACATCTGAACCATACTTTGCAACCATTTCATCAGGGCTGACAACATTGCCTTTTGATTTTGACATTTTTTCAACAAGGCCAGATTTTTCTGAATATTTTAGTACCATGCCTTGGTTGAACAAATGTTTGAATGGTTCATCAAATGGTAAATGGCCTAAATCATACAACACTTTTACCCAAAAGCGTGCATACAGAAGATGTAAGATTGCATGTTCAACACCACCAACATACAAATCAACGGGAAGCCAGTAGTTCATGTCAGCAGCATCCCACGGTTTATCTTTCAAGTGCGGGTTTGGGTAGCGTAAGAAATACCAACATGAACCTGCCCATTGTGGCATAGTATTTGTTTCGCGCTCTGCAGGGCCGTTACATTGTGGACATGCAACATGTACCCAATCGTGTACTGCTGCAAGTGGAGATTCACCAGTTCCTGTTGGTTGATAGTGTTCAATTTCTGGTAACAGTACGGGAAGCTGGTCTTCTGGAACAGGGACAATGCCACATTTTTTACAATGTATTAATGGTATAGGCTCTCCCCAATAACGTTGGCGTGAGAATATCCAATCGCGTAATTTATAATTAGTTGTGCGTCGCGCAAGATTGTTTTTTTCACAGTAGCGGATTATTTCATCACGTACATCACCAGCCCTTCTCCCTGCAAAAAGAGTTGGTTCAGAGAGAATCCCATTTTTCATATCGGTATAACAGATTTCAAAATTTTCCACTTGTTTGCGCAATTGCGCATCTTCAGGGAATAATACTGCTTTAAGTTTGATGTTATATTTTTTTGCAAACGCAAAATCACGTTCATCATGTGCAGAACATTTAATAATACCAGTTCCATAATCAGCTAACGCAAAACTTGCAACCCAAATAGGAAGTTCTCCGTTACCAACAGGATCAATTGTGTAGCATCCGGTAAAAATACCTTTAGGTTCATGGCCTGCGGCTCCTTTGTCACGAATGCGGTCTTGTTCAATTTCATGGCACATTGCCATGATTTCATCACGATGTGGTGATTTTTCAATGAGATATGGTAACAACTGATGATCTGGTGCAATTACTAAGAATGTATCAGCGCAAAATGCTTCAAAATGAGCAGAAAATGTTTCCAACACAAGGTGAGAATCTTTTACAGGAGAAGAGAAAATTAATCCTTCACTTTTACCAATCCAGTTGCGTTGCATCAATTTTACTTTTTCTGGCCATTCAAGTGTATCAAGACCTTGCAACAATTTTTCTGCGTATGCGGTGATTTTTAAAATCCATTGTCTAATTTCGCGTTGCACCACTTCTGATCCACAACGTTCGCACTTACCATCAATAACTTCTTCGTTGGCAAGACCTGTTAAGCATGATGAACACCAATTGATTGGTGCAAGATCTTCGTAGGCAAGGCCTGCTTTGAACATTTGTAAAAAGATCCACTGTGTCCATTTGTAGTAATCAGGATCTGTTGTATTGAGTTCTTTATCCCAATCGTAGAGTGCAGCAATTTCTTGCAGTTGTTTTTTAAAATGAGCAATATTGTGTGCGGTACCTTCTTTTGGTTGAATACCTTTTTTTATTGCATCATTTTCTGCAGGAAGACCAAATGCATCCCATCCCATTGGATGCAAAATATTATAACCTTCAAGCCATTTGATACGTGTGTATACATCAGAAAGTACATATCCGCGCCAGTGCCCCACATGCAAGCCACTGCCCGATGGATACGGGAACATATCTAAGCAGTAAAACTTCTTCTCGCCGTTGGCAGGTTTAGTCTTTGCAGGAGTGTGTTCACTCCATCGCTTCTGCCATTTTTTTTCGATTGCTGAAACATCATAATTCATTGAGACATTCCTTTATGGTATCTGAAAAAATCATTACTTTACAGTATAAACTGTTTATTTTTATGCGCAAAAAAACAAACAGTAATTAGTGTAGTATTGTTTTTTGGCAAAATTTTGATTTTCTGTTGAATTACTTGTGAATAATGGTGAAAATAGCGTAGGCTATAGGGGTTTTATGCTTATTATTTTATAAAGAAAGGGTCATTTGATGAAAAATACAGCTCTACTATTTATTGCGCCATTTCTTTTCAATACGGCATTGTTGATGACTATGGATAATAATTCACCAAAGCTTGGTAGATTGCGTCCAGAAGAAAGAAGACCGTGGTATGCCCCGGAAACTGAAAGATTAACGCCAGAAGCACGAAAAAAAATAATTCAGGAGCAAAATAGGCGTTCTCCTTCACCATTACCCTCTCGATGTAAAAAAATACTTACAAAACAGAAACGCAACTATAGTAAATTATCAGATGGAGAAAAATAATTGAGAAAGATCAATTAAAAAGTGTGATTAATTAAAGATAATTTCCGCTGAGTCTTTCAAAATGGCCAAGCGGAAATTATCTTTTTGAACTTATTGTTGACGCGCAGTTTCCTTGAGCTCTGTTAAAACACCAAACGCTACATAGCCAACGAGTATTGCAATATCGCGTAAAATAATATCGTACATGCCGCCTATGGTAAGTAAATTAAGAATTACTACACCAAGCCATGCAGCAACCAAATATGCGCCAAAACGGGTATATTTACTCAAAATAATAATACCTGCGATAATTTCTATGATTCCCACTATTGGTACGATTTTAGGAGTGATTATAGAAGGAAGATAGAGAATAACGGTAGGACTTACGTAGATATTCCAATTAACAATGTAAAAGAAGAATTTATCAAGGCCAATGGCGATGGGTACTAATCCGTAGATATATTTCAGCGAGAGTAGCAGTGTATTAAACTTGTCTTCATTAATCATCAACATGAGAACTCCTTTTTAATTTAGAGCCTAACTCGCTGCGCTCATCCTGAACCTGTTGAAGGATCAAGCGCTTTATTCTTCAACAAGTTCAGAATGAGCGCGAAGGATTAGTTTAGGGATAGGCTCGGATGTTTTTTGATAGATGTTTTAGACATACCATATTGCGTGATAACTGTGTAGAAAAAAATGAGCATTAAAAAACCCCCAAAGATTGGAGGTTTTTTAACTATATAAAATTCAGTAATTATTTCTTTGAATATAGTAGTTTAAAAACAACAAAAAGTCAATAACTATAACGAAGATTTGGGTATTTTGGGTTGCCAATCTTTGTGCCTGATTTATACTGAAAACATAACTATAAAGGAAAAATATGCAGATTATACGTGAAACTTTTACAAAAAATTCTTGGTTTGAATTCTCTACTATTGAACAATTAGCGAATATTGGTTGTGATGTAGAAATGGCAATTCATTGGCGACACAAAGGTGATCAATTACAGTCCAATGATGCAGTTGAAAAAGCTCTTGAATTATTGGAGTTAACAATTATTGATCCAAAAAATGTAAAACGATTACGAGAGATAACGGGAGTGAAGGCATTACTTCTTGATGATTTCCGTGGTAATAATGAATATCAATCGGTTCATTCAAGTTTGAAGTGCGACTATCTCAGCGCCAAACGCCTCGGCGGCTGACCTAAAACCTAGGCACTTCCTTGGTAAATTATTTATCTTTGTTTCAATCCGGTCTAACTGATCCTCAGTTAAATCCTTAAGCGGTA
>DATEAY010000001.1 GCA_035288105.1 Candidatus Babeliales bacterium | reverse complement strand
ATTTTTTTTATGTGTTGTTGCAAGATCAATGATATGTTCAATTTCATGAAATTGCTGTGCACGGTTTCCGTGCAACAAATCAAATGCGCCCGCACAAATAAGACTTTCAATGACACGCTTGTTTGCGGTGCGCAGGTCTATACGTGTACAAAAATCGAGTAAATCTTTAAAAGGACCTTTTTTAGTGCGTTCTTCAATAATGTTTTCGAGTGCAGCAAGGCCAACATTTTTTATGCCTTGTAATCCAAATAAAATAGTGCCGTCTACTACAGAAAAATCGACATTCGATCTGTTGATATCAGGTGGCAGTAATGTAATGCCAAGATCTTTTGTTTCTTGCAAATAAAAGGCCATTTTTTCTGGGTGCGTTGCTTCAAGAGAAATAAGACATGCCAAAAATTCGGGCAGATAGTTTGCCTTAAGATATGCGGTTTGATATGCAATAAGTGCATATGCAGCAGAGTGAGACTTGTTAAAACCGTAGCCTGCAAAGTATGCGAGCAGATCAAACAGTTCTTGTGCTTTTTTTGGATCAAAATTTTTTGCGGTAGCTTTTTCAATGAATATGGCACTTTGCTCAGCCATAACTTCTGCTTTTTTCTTACCCATTGCACGGCGTAAAATATCTGCTTCTCCGAGTGAGTAACCGCCGATAGCAGAAGCAATTTTCATTACCTGTTCTTGATACACAATAACACCAAATGTTTCTGCCAAAATTGGTTCTAATTCAGGAAAAAGATACTTAATTTGTTGCCGGCCATGTCTGCGCTCAATAAAATCATCCACCATGCCAGATCCAAGAGGTCCTGGACGGTAGAGCGCGTTGACTGCAATAATATCCTCAAATTTTTCTGGTTTTAGCTTCCGTAATACTTCTTTTAATCCACTGGATTCTAACTGGAATACACCTGATGTTTTACCCTCGCACATTAATTCGAATGTTTTTGGATCATCAAGTGGGAGTTTGTTCATATCAAGTGATACGCCATGAATAGCTTTGATGAGTTTCAGTACACGATCGATAAGTGTAAGGTTTTTCAGACCAAGAAAATCTATTTTTAGAAAGCCAATGCTTTCCAATTCTGTCATACCATATTGTGTAACTAATTCATTAGTTTTCGGTGGCACATAGACAGGCAATACTTCATCGATGGGATCTGGAGAAATTACAATACCGGCCGCATGTTTTGATGCATGGCGCGTGAGTCCTTCGAGTTTAAAGGCAATATCAAAAATATGTTTTGTACGAGGATTATTATTAATCAATTCTTGCAAACGTGGTTCTTGTTCTATTGCTTCGGTGAGCGTTATTTTTAATTGTTCGGGGACAAGGTTGGTAATTGCATTAGAATCTTCAAAAGAAAAGCCAAGAACACGTGCAACATCTTTAATAACACCTTTGGCCATCATGGTACCAAATGTTATGATGTTACAGACTTTGTCATGACCATATTTATCGCGCACGTAATTAATCACTTTGTCACGACCTTCAATGCAAAAATCGATATCAATATCGGGCATGCTCACACGTTCAGGATTTAAAAAACGTTCAAAAAGAAGATTATATTTAAGCGGATCAATGTTTGTTATTTGTAGTGCCCATGCAACTAATGATCCTGCAGCAGAACCACGACCAGGTCCAACGGGAATTGCTTGACGATATGCCCATTGAATAAAATCACTGACAACCAAAAAATAACCAACAAAACCCATGCGTGTGATCAGATCAATTTCTAGTTCTAATCGTGCATCATATGTTGGCCATTGATTGGCAGAAATAAGATCATCATCTTTTAATCGTTGTAGTCCTATTCGGCACATGTGGGCAAAATATGATTCTTGTGTGTAATGTTCAGGAATGACAAATTGTGGGAAAAACAATGTATCGGTCTCAAAATCAAAGTTGCACATATCGGCAATAATGCCAGCATTCCATACCGCTTGTTCATGGCCTTTAAATTCTGAAAGCATTTCATTAGTAGTGCGCATGTATGCACGGCAATCGCCAAAGGTAAAACGGTTAGGATCATCCATTTTTGACTGAGTTTGGATCGAAAGCATAATTTCGTGTGCTTCATGGTCATGTGATGAGACATAATGACAATCACCAGCAGCAACGAGTTTAATATTCTTTTCTGTGGCGAGTGCAAACAGTTTTTGGTTCAAAATTTTTTGTTCTTCTTGATCTTCTGGTTGTACTTCGAGGAAAAAGCGATCTCTGCCAAATATGCGTAAAAACCAGTCAAGGCGTTCTGCAAGTTCTTTTTGGTTATTTGACATCAATAATTTAGGAATATGGCCACCAAGACACGCACTTGTTACGATAAGACCTTCGGAATGTTTCTCAAGGATGTTGTAATCAATTCTCGGTTTAAAATAGAAACCTTCCTGGTATGAATACGAAATGAGTTTGCACAGGTTTTTATAGCCGATTGCATTCTGTACAAGAATAATGAGATGATAATACTTATTCTCAGCATTTTTTACTTTGGCATCTTCAGTAAAATATGCTTCCATACCTAAAATTGGTTTTATGCCCGCTTTTTTACATTTTTGGAAAAATTTAACAGCACCAAAAATATTGCCATGATCCGTTATAGCAAGTGCTTTGTAATTATTTTCTTTACCAAACGCTACAAGTTTATCAAGCGATATCGCGCCATCAAGCAGTGAATATTCGGTATGAAGATGTAAATGCGTGAAATGCTGCGACATATTTAAGGTGCCTTAATAATTGTGCAAAATATAGTTTGTATAAGGATAAAAGATATTTGAATAAATGTTGAGTTTTATTAGTGTTTTTGGAATTCCAGTATCGTTTTAAACAGATAGGGAATTTTTTATGGCTAACATGTACAAAAAAATGGAAGTTATTACGGGGGTATTTTTATTTTTTTGTGTTGTATCGGGAATGGATAGACAACAAATATCTCTTCAAAAGAAGGTAATACAACATAGGCTTGGCGATTGTATTAATGCTGATAAAAAGATTACTGAAATGGAATTCAGTCCCGATGGTAAATTTCTTGTTGAAGTTCGGAGAACAAGCGATAGAAATGACATTGTAATAACAGATATTGATCAGAATGAAGAATATCGTTGTGGATGTGGCGATAATACTATTTGTGCTCTTGCAGTAAATAATGAAAAAATTATTACCGGGCATTTGTGGGATGATAAAAATAATCTTTTTATGTGGAACCTCAAGACAGGCGTTCAGATAGGGAATTTTTCAAAACAAGTTAAAGAAATAGATACAAAGTCTACATCTATTGGTCGTGTTGTATGGCATCCATTTGGATCGTATTTTGCTTCAGTACCAATTGGTCGTAAATTTTTTTTGCACGATGCTGTAACAGGAAATGTAAAAAAATGTTGTAATCAGAAATTGGTGAATGCAGTGGCATACAGTCCTTCTGGTGATTATCTTGTATCGGTGGGCGATAAGGCTATTGTTTTGCGAGATGGGCACACAGGGCAAAAAAAAAGAAAGCCCGCCATTGGAGCTCTTGCGGTAGTATGGAATCCTGATAGTAGTGTTTTTGTAGCAGTTTCTCATGATAAAAAAAATAATGTGATTGTTTGTGATGGTACAACAGGAAGAATTATTAGACTTTTTACTGATGATTTGCTTGGCAGGGATGGCTATTATGTAGAACGAGATGTCCAGTTTAGCAAAGATGGAAAATACCTCATTACTATTTCGTACGCCTACTTTGATCAGAGTAGAAATAATATAACAATACGCGATGGTAAAACATTTGCAATACTAGATTATATTGTCGCTCCAATAATAAAAGAAACGGTGGCCATCAGTTATGATAGTCAATATCTTGTTTTTGGTACAAAAACCAAGCAAGACAACATAACAATATATGGATTTGGAGAGCGCAAGATATTAGAATTTTTTACAGGAGATTCTCCTAAAATTATACGATGGCGTCCTTATCATGATAAAAATCAATTTGTTTGCGTATCTTCAAAAAAATGCGATCTTACTGTGTGGAATGTAAGCTAAAACATTGTCTGTTGGCAGTTTAAGAAGGCAAACAGAAAATCTTGTAATGTCCCGATGGCCTAATATTGGTTTTCTTACAAATATTAAAATTTATCTCGGTGATATAGGACCAATGGAAGGAGATAGTGGCAAGATTATACCGAACTTAGGAGATGCTACTGCAATAGTGTTCTATGCAGAGCAACTATAGAATATTTGCAAAATTCAAAAGTAAAAACAAATGAAACAGTGTGGATGTCTCTACACTGTTTCATTTTGTCTAAACAATATTTTGTATTTGCTCACGCATTTTTTCAATTTCAACTTTAACGTTAATTGCATGTGCGCTAATGGTTGAATCAGAGCATTTTGCGGTAATAGTGTTAATTTCGCGTGCCAATTCTTGCAGGGTAAAATCAAGACGTTTACCTTTTTCTGCTTCTGTTGCGGAAAGGATTTCTATTAATTTTTCTAAGTGGCTATTTAAGCGAGTAATTTCTTCATGAATATCAATTTTATCAAGCATGGAATACAGGCCGCTTTTTTGCGCATTGGCAATTAAGTTCTCATCGGCGCCAATTTCTTGTAGTGTTGCATGTACTTTCTTTTTACATTCTTCAACAAAAACATGAGCTCTTTCTGAAATTGCAACCATTTCTTTTTTGATGATGGTAATTCGATTATTAAGGTCTGTTGCCGAAGCATTACCTTCTATAGCTCTATCTTGCATAACTTTTTCAATAAGATCTGTAACAGCGGCTAAAATTTGATGTGTGGAAGTTTCATCGAGCGGTTGTTCTTCTTTAGAAAATATATTCGGTAATCGCACGATATTATCTATTTTTATATCATCGGACAGATTATATTTTGTTTTAATTTGATTCATTGCTTGCATATAGCTATCAATGATTGTCATAGCGGGAGTGATAGTGCCTTCAAAAATATTTGGATTACTTAAATATGCACTAAAATAAATGTGTCCACGGCGTAATTTTTCTTTGAATTGCTTGATGATTGTGGTTTCTAAGTGCGTCAACGTCATGGGTAATTTTATGGTGTTTTCAAAAAAACGAGAATTGAGAGATTTTAGGTTCATAGAAATGCTGGAACGTTCCCCTGATGGTGCAATTAAAACAAATGTTTTGGATGCAAAACCTGTCATGCTCGTGATAGTATATTTTTTCATCAGGATTGTCCTTATTTATCCAAGATTTGTGTATACATTTTCTACGTCATCATGATCTTGTACTTTTGATAAAAATTCAAGAACTTTATCGCTCTGTCCTTCTGGAAGTTCTGTAGTGTTTTTCGCAACCCATTCAAGACCAGAATTTTCTATTTTTAATCCAGCTTTTTCAACTGCATTTTTCACCGATTCCAGAGCTTTTGGATCACAATATATGGTGTATGCATTATCATCTATTTGCATGTCCTTAATATCGTATTCGATAAGGTGTTCAAGTAACTCGTCTTCCGTGATTTTTCCTTGTGCAGTAACTGCACCAAGTTTTTCAAACATCCAGTTTACCGTTCCTAATTCACCCAAGGATCCATTGTTTTCGGAAAATAGTCTTCTAAATTCAGCAACAGTACGATTTTTGTTATCCGTAATTGCATCGATCATCACAGCTATCCCATGAGGAGCATACCCTTCATAGGTATATTCCTCGTATTGCGCACCAGGAAGTTCACCCGTGCCTTTTTTAATTGCACGCATTGCGTTTTCTATGGGCATGTTTGCTTCTTTTCCTTTTTCAAGCAAAAGTCGCAAACGGGGATTAAGATCGGGGTTTCCGCCATTTTCACGGGCGGCTATGGTAATTTCTTTAATAATTTTGGTAAAAACTTTAGATTTTTTTCCGTCTTCTTTAGCTTTTTTACGCTTAATATTGGCCCATTTGCTATGACCTGCCATGACTTTTTTGTCTCCAGAAGGGTAAAATGCTCTGTTTTTGAAATATAGTATGATTTTATTTTACTTCTAAATTGTTTAACTGTCTAACCAGATGAAGATTTTATTTATATTTTCGCACGCTTTAAAATTGTTTTTTTGTAATTAATATTGACTTTTTTGTTTTGTTTTTTTTAAACTGAAAGCAATACAGGTGGAGTATATAAGAGCCCATCCCTAAACTAGAAAAAAGCCTTTAGAAAAAGTAAAATCTCCTTAAGAAACAACCGAAAATTGATTCAAAAGGAGATTTACACATGTGCCATACTAAAAATTGTTATGAAATTTGCATAAACAAAGC